>JAYEIJ010000119.1:0-2587 GCA_034660035.1 Actinomycetota bacterium
CCGGTTCCCGAGCGATGCTCCACTGGACGGATGTGGCGTCACCGTCAACATCGGATTCGGAGACGTTCCCGACGTCTCCCGGTTGCAGGTCATAACCGCACTCCGATGCGACCGACACGGACCAGTCGCCCGAACCGTCGGCCTGGGCTTCGAAACTGCAGACTCCCCACACGTCAATCCATAGCCACGCGTTCAGCGTCGCGACGCCGGACAGGGTGTCCATGTCTTCATCGACACCGACCTTCAACCCAGACACGATCAGCGTCTTCGAGTTGCCGTGCTGATCCTCAATGATGAGCACATCGCCCGCCCCCACAACCGTTGCGGTCGCGTCGAACAAGTCGAAGTCGAAGTCCCCGCCATGAGACGGGTCAACATCCACCGCCGAGACAACCCCAAACGGGACGGCGTTGATCGTCAGAGAGATGGTGTCGCCCGGCGTGAAGCCGTGGCCCCACACCTGCTGAGGATCCTCATCGATACCTACGTTGAACCTCGGCTGTGGCACCTGCCACTGGATACGGGTCTGATCCCCAAGGCCTTCACCGTCATCCGGCTCAGACTGCACAACAACACCATTGTCGCCCTGCCCGAGGCTGCGACTGAACGGATCAGACACCCAATCCGAACCGGTAAACGACACCGGCAGGTTCTCACCAAGGCTGTGCACCTCAACCTCAACGATCCCCTGTGCTGCATTCGCCGTACCCGTCATATCCGCCGCACCGACCCCAACCCAATCGGGGCCGTCGGGAGGATTCACCACCAGGCCCGTCACCGTATGGGACTTGTACGTCCCGCCGCCCGTCTCGGCGACCTCGACCAGATCACCCGCACTGATCTCAACCGGCATGTGGTCCCACCAGATAGAGAAGTTGCCGCCGCCATCCGTGTTCCACCCAAACGACGAGCCATCAATCGTGATCGTCAACTCGACATCCGGCTGCCAACCCCACCCCTCGATGTAATCATGAACCGGATCCACCCCAAACACCGGCAACTGCGCGACGCCCCAACTGCGTTGCGTTGAGTCACCGTCGTCGTCGCCTTCGTTCGCTTCACCGTTCGTGCCGGGCGCGATATCCCACGTCCCCGAAAAGTCAGCCAACCATGCGCCCGCCACGACCCCTACGTTCTGACCCGGGCCACCATCAGCGTAGATCTCCACATTCACGGAACCGAACCCTGAACTCGTCGTGCCCGAGACAATGTCGGAGGGCTCGTCCACAACGAGGATCGTCAGGTCCGTCACCGTGTGGGTCTTCGTGACGTCCCCGTTGGACATCGACACCAATTGCCCTGCCTCCAGCATCCAACCTCCGTCAGCCGTGTTGAACTGAACGAACGTCTGATCGGGGTCCCACGGCGCCGACTCAGGCGCCAACGTCTCGGTGTAGTCGACACCCGAACCGTAGTCCGGATCGTCGATCTCGAGCGTCACATCGGTGCCCAAAGGCCACTGATACCCGTGCACCTGACCCTCATCGATCCGCGTCGAGAAACTCGGCAGATCCGGCACACCCCAGAAGGCGAACGTGCAGTCGTTGTCACCGTCGCATTGATGCGCAGCGCCGTTGTTGCCCGGACCAAGGTCGATAGTGGCCTCTTCACCGGTTTCGTCACCCACAACTGCGAAGTTCGCCGACCAGTTGCCGCCGGTGGCGGTCTGGTTGCGCCACGCATCGGAGCCGTGAACCCAGACAAGAACGACGGACCCGGCCGCTGCCGTGCCGCTCACGACACTGTCAGCGTCATAGGCAGCAGTGAGACCGGTCGCCGAATGGGTCTTCGACTCTGACGACACAGTCGTGTGAGCGACAGTGATTTCGTTAGTCGGTACGACATCCCACGTGGGGTCGGAGTTGTTGAGATCGATGTTGAAGTCCCCGGGGTTCTGGCCATCGGAACCGTCACTGACTGCCACGGTCCATGACGAACCACCGGTGATCGAGACCTGCACCTCTCCGGCACTCCAGTCGTGACCCCAGATCCCATTCCCCTCAACATCAACATTGAAGTGCGCGTTCTCGCCCGCCTGTGAACGAATCGGCATCGCGAACAGCGACGCACCGATCATGACCACCACGAGAAGAACCTTCAGGCAGTTACGCGCGAAAGCGCGGCGGTCGAACAGACGAGAGGACAGGTACAGTGGGCGCGTGGCCAACATGACGGCTTCCTTTCAGGGGTTGGTCTGAGAGGCCACGCGTCCAGATCCCTCTTTTCAATGAAGATCCGGGCGCGCTCGACCTGCCGAGAACCAGATGGGACGAAACGAACCCCGCGGTCGAAAAGCACAGCACAGCGATCGCCATTTGCCACGCCCCCAGCGGAGTGTCTCATGGATCAGTCAATCGGTCGACGCAGGCCTGTGCCAGAGTCGAAAGGCCCTTCTGCCGCCCGGTTGAACGCACGAGTTCGGTTTGTTCGATGACGCGTTGCCCAGATTCTTGAATGAACCTATCGGGCGCCGAAGCCGGTTATGACCGTCCAGATGCTCATGCCCAGAACGTGCAGGTCGAGCCACACCGTTGAGTGCTTCACGTAGTAGAGGTCGTAGGTGAGTTTCTCTACCGTCTCCGCCTCG
>JAYEIJ010000120.1:0-31932 GCA_034660035.1 Actinomycetota bacterium
GCACCGTCCGGTGACGTCATCGAGATCGCCGCTTCCATCCGGGTCTCCGCGGTGACGAATGCCGGTTGTGGGGGTCATCTCCACGAATTGGACGCGGCAACCCTGTCAACAGAGTGTCAGTAACCCTGTCAGCAGAGTGTCAAGAACCCTGTCAACCGGGTTTCCGAGGAGCAGACAGAAGGCCTGCATTCCTTGCGCTACAACGGTTCGCCGAGCATCGCCGATCAGTCGGAAGAAATCCCGTCCGAGGGCTGCTCGACCCGCTCACCTGGGCAACTTCGACGCGATACCAAGGATCCGCCAACTCCGCGCCAGGGGTTGCCAGCGACATTCACCGCTACGAGCCGGATCGGCTCACCCAGGTGAGACCCTCCAACCCTGTCAATAACCCTGTCAGCAGAGTGTCAGTAACCCTGTCACAGCGGATCTGCGCCGGCGGCATCAACCGGCTGGAGGAATTGCGGAAACATGCTCTGACCGGCGGATAACAGGGTAAATGGCAACGAGATAACACTCTGCTGACAGGGTTGTGTCGCATCGTTCGGGGAGACGACACCGTCAATCGTCCACACCGAGGGGAAGTGAGTCTGCTCGTGGCGCACATCGAGAAACGGCGCGGCCGGCGCAATCCGTGGCGGGTGCGATACCGGGACCCGACCGGTCGGGAACGCTCAAGGAGCTTCGCCCGCAAGGCCGACGCCGACCGGTTCATGGCCACCGTCCAAGCCGACCTGATCCGCGGCGACTGGACCGATCCGCGACTGTCGAAAACCACGCTGGCCGAGTGGTCCGAGCGGTGGCTCGTCACCAAGACACATCTCAAACCCAAGACCCTCGCCGGATACCGCTCGAACCTGCACACTCATGTCCTGCCCGCGTTCGGCGACTACCAGCTTCGTCACATCGACCGAATGGCCGCCGAAGAATGGATCGCCAAGCTGCAGGCGTCCGGGCTCGGGCCGTCGGGGGTGCGGCAAGCCCGCCAGGTACTCAACGCCATGCTGACCCTCGCCGTCGACGCCGGCTACCTGCCAACCAACCCGGTCGAAAGGACCAGCACACCGCGGCTCTCCGAACCCGAGATGCTGTTCCTCGACGCCGACGAGGTCGAACACCTCGCCGACACGATCCGCCAGCCCTACGGCACCCTCGTCTACCTCCTCGCCTACGGCGGGCTCCGGTGGGGAGAAGCCGCTGCCCTCAGACGCAAACGATGCGACCTGTCCCGGTCCCGCATCGAAGTCGCCGAATCGCTCGCCGACGTCGGCGGTCACCTCTACTTCGGGCCAACGAAGAACCATCGCAGTCGCATCGTGCCCATCCCCGGATTCCTGAGCGACCTCTTCACAGAACACCTCGACCGTCACGTTCCCGACGATCCCGAAGCACTCGTGTTCACCACACCGACCGGTACGCCGCTACGCAACAGCAACTTCAGGCGACAGATCTGGTACCAGGCCGTCGAAGAGGCAGAACTGCCTCAAGGCCTGAGGATCCACGACCTCAGACACACCTGCGCCAGCCTCCTCGCCGCAGCCGACGCCAACCCCAAAGCCGTCCAGGCCCACCTCGGCCACTCCTCCATCACCGTGACCATGGACCGCTACACCCACCTGTTCCCCTCCGACGTCGACGCGCTCATTAGACGGCTCGATGACATCCGGGCTCGAAACCTCGCGGCCCAGACGCGGCCCAACGAGCGCACACGGGGAATCGATTTCAGCGGGAGATGACAGAAACCCCCGCATAGCAGGGGTCTCAGCAGCACGCCCGGAGGGACTCGAACCCCCAACCTCCTGATCCGTAGTCAGGCGCTCTATCCAAATTGAGCTACGGGCGCCGGTGCCCGATAAGGTAGCCCGCGATCCGTCCTACGGAAAGCCTCCCCACGAAAGGACTGCCGTGGAACCCAACGCGATTCGCACCCTTGCCGACGAGTACTTCGAGTACCTCACCGAAACGAACCCAACCGAAGCGCACCTCCGCGGCGACTACCGATACGCCGACCGGTGGGAGGATTTCAGTCGCGAGGCTGAAGATGCCAACGTCGACAAGCTTCGCGAGTTCGGCGCCCGGGCGTACGCCATCGACCCTTCGGATCTGTCGGAGGATGACTCACTCACTCGCGAAGTGCTGATCTTCGAGACCGAAACCAAGGCGGCACTCGACGAGATGCACATGGCCGAGTTCGCCGTCGATCCGGTCTTCGGTCTCCAGGTCTATGCCAAGTTGCTCCCCCCGATGCTGTCCGTCCCGGACCCCGACGTCGCCTATGCGATGGTCGAGAAGTACAGAGCGTACGGGCGGTCCTTCGATCAGATGACCGAGCGGTACCGGCAGGGCATCGCATCGGGTCGCACCCCGGCGGCCTTCGCCGTCGATGGCGTCATCTCACAACTCGACGAGTGGCTCGCTCTCCCCATCGATGAGGATCCGCTCCTCAACACGCAGATCCCGCCCGACTTCACTGATGAGCAATCAGCAGCGTGGAAGGCTGCTCTTGTCGACGTGATCCGTGACGTCGTCCGCCCGGCCATCGCTCGCCAACGCGATGCGCTGCGCGACGAAGTGCTCCCCGTAGCCCGACCCGAAGGCAAGGAGGGCCTGCGCTGGCTCCCCGACGGGGACCTCGTCTACACCCGATCGATACACCGCTACACGACGCTCCCCATGCAGGCAGACGAGATCCACGAGATCGGACTCCAGCAGATCGCCCGCCTCGCGGACGAGTACCGCGAGATCGGCTCCGACGCCCTCGGAACGAGTGACCTCAACGCGATCTTCTCCCGACTCCGAGACGAGCCCGACCTCCACCACACCACCGGCGAAGCGGTCCGGGCTGCCGCCGAGGCGGCGTTCGAGAAGGCACGGGCGGCGATGGGCGACTGGTTCGGCCGCCTCCCGGAAGCGGACTGCCTCATCGCCGAGACCGATTCGGGAGCGGTGGCGTTCTACTTCCCCGCCGCGGACGACGGCTCCCGACCGGGGATGTTCTTCATGAACACCGCAGACCCGAGTTCGTGGGGCACGTTCGAGGTCGAATCCACAGCCTTCCACGAAGGGATTCCCGGACACCACCTGCAGTTGGCGATCGCCCAGGAGTTGGGTGACTCGGTACCCGCGTTTCGCCGCCACGGGCACATCGTCGCCTACGGCGAGGGGTGGGCGCTGTACACGGAGCGTCTTGCCGACGAGATGGGGCTCTACGGCTCGCAACTCGACCGATTGGGGATGCTCTCCGCGGACTCGATGCGTGCCGGCCGCCTCGTCGTCGACACGGGCATACACGGCCTCGGGTGGTCACGGCAACAGGCGATCGACTACCTGGCGGAGAACTCGCCGATGACGCTGTATGCGATCACCGAGGAGATCGACCGGTACATCGCGTCGATGCCCGGCCAGGCCCTCTCGTACATGATCGGACGCCTCGAGATCCAGCGCATGCGCTCCGACGCAGAGGACCGGCTCGGAGATCGCTTCGACATCAAGGGCTTCCACGATGCTGTGCTCACGTCCGGCAGCGTGCCGCTCGAGACCCTCGGCCGGATCGTCGACGGGTGGGTGGCCGGCTCCTAGGCCGGCCCGGAAGTGAATGCCCGGATACGGGCGACCGCGTACTTCGCCTCATTCTCGTCGTGGAGGCGGCGGAAGAGGTCGGGCGCCATCTCCCCTCCCACGTAGTACAAGCGATATCTGGTGGTAGGCGGGAATGTGAACCGCATAGCCGACCTGACCTCGACCTTCCCATACCGAGCGAGATCTGCGTCGACCGACCGGATGAGCTGTGGCAGCGGCCCGTCCTTCGCCGCGACATGGCTGCCGGTCACCGTCACCGTCCGGCGGTTGACGAGTCGTGTCAAGCCGAAGTACCCGTATGAGGCAAGCACAAGGATGACGATCGGCGTCGAGAGCCCGTCGAACAGCGTGTCGTTCGCGATGGTGACAACGAGGAATAGGATCGCGAACAGCGCAGCGAAGAAGCTGAAGATGACGTGGACGAAGTCACCAGATCGGTACGTGCGGCGCTGGATCATCAGCACCCCGTTCTCGATGGAAGACGTCATCCTGCCGGGATCGAACGAGTCGGGCATGGCGCCGACGATAGGGGATTGAGAGAACTCCCCCTGCGTCATCGCTGCTCTCCTCCGCGTCCCCCCGTCCCTCGGTCGGGGGGACATGCTGAGAGCGCACCCGGAGGAGCCGGGTCAGCCGCGGAGAGGGAGGGATTTGAACCCTCGAGGGAGCTTGTAACCCCCTACTCGCTTAGCAGGCGAGCGCCTTCGGCCACTCGGCCACCTCTCCAGAATGAGGCAAGGGTATCAGGACCTTCGACGTTGCCGCTCCGATGCCCTACCAAACGGTCGGGGCTCCAAGGTCGGCGATGTCCCTGTCGCCGGTGACCACCGGGATCGCCTCGATCAGCGATTGAGCAGTGAGCACGCGATCGAATGGGTCTCGATGCGGCCCCTGCAACGACCCGGCCAGAATCGCGTGGTCGGCGCGAATCGGAAGTTCCTCGGCACCGAGTCGACCGAGGTGCGCCCGGAATCCGTGTACGACCGCCTCGGCGGCGTCGAGACGTCCGAGCCGATACTTCGTCGCTATCTCCCACGCCGATGCGCTCGACACCAGCAAGACCGATGAAGGGTCGACGATGATCCCTCGGGCTGTAGTCGAGAGGCGTTCCGGTTCCATCAGCGCCCACAACAGGGCGTGGGTGTCGAGGAGGACTCTCAACCCCACAGTTCCTCGTCGGGAAGGGCTTCGAAGAACGAGTCCGGGACGGTTCCGTCGAGAAACCCGAGTTCTCGTTCGGCCGGCGGCCCGATCGGCACGAGCCGGGCGTACGGCTCACCGTTCTTCGCGAGAACGTAGCTCCGCCCATCCCGCACCTCATCGAGGATCCGAGAGAGGTGGGTCTTCGCTTCGTGCACGTTGACGGTCACTTCCACGCTCCAATCTTATCGAACTAAGTTTGCTTAGTCTACTCTTTCTGAAGTTCCATCGTCACGATGTCACGAATCCACCACGGATACAAGGGATCCGATCAGAGGTCGGCTCGACGCCACTCTTCGATGTTCCAGGTGTGGAGCCCCTGGGTTGGGGTCATCACGAAGCCGGTGATCTCATTCTCCCAAACGGCGCCCACGACGAGGCGTGAGAACAACGGGAGGATCACCATCTGGTCGGCAAGGATCCCCTCCGCCTCAGCGATGAGCACCCCCAATTTCTCGCTGTCGACCGTGTCGTTCATGAGGTCCCGCACCTCGGCGAACCTCTCCGTGTGCTCGTCACGAACCGACGAATCCTCGGTGCCCCATCGGTAGAAGTTCGACCCTTCCGGAGGTGGTCCCTCCGGATCGAAGTCGTCGTGAATGGCGATGAGTTCCGCCAGTCCCGGCGCCCCCACCCACGCCCACTCCCCGATGTCCCACGTCCCATCGTCGATGGTCTCGCCGAAGAAGAGTTGAGAGTCCTGGAGTTCGAATTCGTACTCGATGCCGACAGCTTCGAACATCGTTCTGAGCGCTTCCCCCACGCGGACGCGGATGTCGCCGCCGCCGGGCGCCGCCGAGAACGTGGCGGTGATCGTGTCTATGCCCTCATCAGCCTTGACCTTCTCGAGAAGTTCTCTCGCCCTCTCCGGGTCGTACGCATAGCGGTCCCAGGCCTGTTGCGAGAAAGTCGGCGTGAACGCATCGATGTAGGACGACAGTGGTTCCGTGTAGTCGCTGACGGCAGCGGCAACCGCGTCCCGGTCGATGAGGTGGCCGACGGCCCTTCGATAGTCGACGTTGTGGTTGAGGCTCTCCTCATTCATATCGAACCGACCGGGGCCGAACTGGAAACTCACGTGCTCCCACACGCTTCCGGTCGGCAGATCGACGCGGGCACCCTCGACCTGCAACGCCGTGAGTTCGTCGATCGTCGAGAGGAGAGGAGGCGGTTGGATGACATCGACCTCACGAGCCTTGAAGGCACGGACGATCTCGTCGACCTCCGGGATGAAGCGGAACTCGACGGCATCGAGGTACGGGAGTTTCCGGCCGGTCTCGGAGTTGGTCTTCCAGTACGTCTCGTTCCTCTCAACGGTGATGCGGCTTCCCTTCTCCCATGAGGAGAAGCGGAACGGACCGCCCGACGGCCACATCTTGTCGTTCCAGTCGGCGAGGAAGTCGGAACCCTCAACGGCGTGTTTCGGAATGAGAATCCGGAACAGCTGCTCGTGAAGGATCGTCGGTTGGCTCAATGTCATCGAGAAGGTCTTCGGGCCGACTTCGAACGATTCAATCCATTCGTACACATGATCGACCTGGAACGGAGTGGTTGTCTCCGGTCGCCGGATTATCTCGAGCGTGAAGGCGAAGTCATCACCCGATATCGGCACCCCGTCCTCCCACACCGCGTCGTCGCGGATCGTGTACGTGACGGTCATCGTTCCGTTCTCGTTGACGACAACGCGCCCGTTGCTCGTCGTGGGAAGCTCCGTCACGACCTCCGGGATGAGTTCGAGCGTGCGTCCGTCGATCTCGTAGACGCCTGTGAAGTAGGCCTGGCCGATGGTTGAGACGACGAAATCGCCGCCGTTCGGCGCGAAGGGGTTGAGCGTTATCGGTTCCCGGGCGTCGGCAACGATCGCGACGCCGCCGTAGAGGCTCGCATCGCGGGATTCGGTGGTCGTCACCGGTGGGACCGTCGTCGTGGTCGGGATCGCCGGTGTGGTCGTCGGTGCAACGGGTTCGGCGGTGGAGGAACAAGCGGCGGCCAGAAGGGCGGCAGCGACGAGGGTCGCGCCGAACCGGACGGGGGATGATCTCAGCATGCCGCCGAGGGTACCGGGCAACCACCGAGACACGACGACACAAGAGAAACGGAGAGCCGCCCCCCGTCCGTAGTCCGTAGTCCGTATCCCGTAGTGGGGAACCGACTACTGACGACCGACTACATCCGGATGCGGAGCATCCGGATCACGCGGAGGGGGAGGGATTCGAACCCTCGGAAGCTTGCGCTTCGCTGGTTTTCAAGACCAGTACATTCGTCCGCTCTGTCACCCCTCCATTGACCCGGCTTCGCCGGGTGTAGTCGGTACTCGGTACTCGATACAGGGTGGTTGGCATCCGGTACCGGATACCGACTACTGACGACCGACTACATCCGGATGCGGAGCATCCGGATCACGCGGAGGGGGTGGGATTTGAACCCACGGGACCGGAATCCGGCCCAACGGTTTTCGAGACCGTCACATTCGTCCGCTCTGTCACCCCTCCGTGACCCGGCTTCGCCGGGTGTAGTCGGTACTCGGTATTCGGTACTCGGTACACCCGAAACTCAGCTGTGGGTCAGGTGATGAGGAGTGTACCGATGTCGTACTGCTGTTGGCCTAGCGTCGGTCGGCGAAGAAGTCCTTCAACAGTGAGGCGGATTCGTCGGCGCGTATGCCGGCGACGATCTCGCAGGTGTGGTTCAGGCGTTCGTCCTGGGGGATGTTGTACAGGCTCCACGCGGCACCGGCCTTCGGGTCGGCTGCTCCGTACACAATCCGATCGACACGAGACCAGACGGCCGCCATGGCACACATCGCACAGGGTTCGAGGGTGACAACGAGCGTGTGTCCGTCGAGATGCCAATCCCCGAGGTCGCGAGACCGCTCGGACAGCACGAGCATCTCGGCGTGCGCTGTTGCATCGCCCTGTTCCTCTCGCCGGTTGTGATCGCGCGCGACGATCGTTCCGGCCTCGTCGAGGAGGACGGCGCCCACTGGAATGTCCCCGTGACGAGGGGCCGCGGCAGCCTCTTCGAGCGCCGCCCCCATGGCTGTGTCCCAATCCAATACATGGCCTTTCTCTTCTACACTCCCCATCCTACGGAGGGGTCGCATAGTCTGGCCTAGTGCGCACGCCTGGAAAGCGTGTAAGTGGAAACGCTTCGAGGGTTCGAATCCCTCCCCCTCCGCGGTTGATCCGAACGCTTCGCGTTCGGATGTAGTCGGTCGTCAGTAGTCGGTATCCGGTACTCGAACCATGTCCCCTCGGCCGAAGGACGGGGGGCCGCGGAGGAGCGTCAGCGACGACCCATTAGGGGGGCGACGACTGGGGGCCGGCAACCCCGAGGCCCCACTTGTGTCAGAGGCTCTCTGTTCCGGACAGCGCTACTCGCTCGGGTAGTACAACTCAGACGTGTTCCAGTCGGTGACAGATTTTGCGATGAGTCCTTCTTCGACGTCGAATACCGCTGTTATCGGCGTCGAGAACGGCTCCTTCTCCGTGCCTTCGGGACCCGTCATCCCGGTGACGAGCCACTCCACACTGAGGGCACCCTCCGTGTCGACGAGAGCGCTCTTGCGTTCCATCGACTCGAAATCCACGTAGACGAAGCCGTCGCTCACGTGGGCTTCCAGGGTTACCGCCGCCGACCAGGAGCCGTGCGGGTCAACCTGGACTCCATCCTCCGTGAAGAGGTCGACAAACGCTTGCTCGTCACCTTCGATGACGGCGTCTTCGTAGATGTCGAGAAGCTTCTCCATGTCATCGGGCAGAGCGCCGTCTTCCGTGGCGTCCGTGGCACTGCATCCCACAACCAAGAGGAGCGCCAGTGATACGACAAGCATCATGAATCGTCTCGATGTCATGTGCCCTCCTTTCCAGATGTCCGCATCATCCGGCGACGCCCGCGTGCGGAGCGAGTGGATGGAGCGTGGATTCGCAGTTCGAACTGACGATCGGGATGATCCAGGTCGAGACATGGGCCGACCGGAGGAATCCGATCGGCCCATGCCCCGGTCGTCAGGGATGTGTTTCAGTTGCTCCGGTCGGAAGCGTCGTAGGAAAGCGCCCCCACGTTTGTTCCCTCTACGATTCCGTAGTCCGGACCTAGGAAGAAAGCCTTCGTGGCTCCTGCTGCGTATCCGTCGGCATTGGCGAACCGACCGGATCCTCCCGCGTACTCAAATGCACATGAGATGTCCCAGACGAAAGGATCCGCGGTTGGGGCCCCCCATCCGTCGTACGTTACGTTCAGCTTGTCTCCATTCGCCGCCTCAAGGTAACCGCTGCCGTTCGTGATCTCCCCGGTCGTCATGTTCGTGCAGTGCCTTGCCGTTCCAGCTATCCGACCGAGGTGAGTTCCGTGGCCGTCTGTGAACGTCATGGTGACGCCGACCGTCTCCGCGCTGCACCAGCTTGCCGGGTAATCGATCTCGAACGGGCCCGAGAACTCCACCTTGAACGGGCGCTCCTTCGCAACCCCGGGATCGGCAGCCGCCGCCACCGGGACGAGCAACATCAACGCGCTCAACACGATCAACACCTTCAAGAATCTCGATACTTGCATGACCAACTCCCTTCCTCTTCTTCCCGGGAATCCGCCCCGGGTTGTTGACGAATGCCCACATCGTCCTCTCGTGGGGGCGTGGAGAGCGAGTGGAAGCAGTGTGGAATCGATCAGATCCGCGCCAGAACCGCTCTGGCGGCGACCAGGTACGGTGTGTCGAACCCCTCAGTGAACCACGAGTAGATCGGCAGAAGCGACTCTTCGGCCTCGCCCGCTCTCCCTGCCTCCAGGTGGGCGGTGGCCAGGTTCGTGGCGGCTCGAAGTTCCAGAAGACGGGCACCGATCTTGTGTGCCACCTCGACCGCCTCCTCGGCGGCGCCGATGGCCTCGCTGGATTCGCCCAACTCCCCGATCAAGCTGCTGCGCCGCACGTGTAGGTGCGCGTAGCAGAGCCCTTCGAGGGCTTCGGTGGCCCGGGTGAGTTCGCTCTCGACGATCTCGAGGCCCCTATCCGAGCGCCCCCTCCGTTGCTCGATGCCGGCCATCTCGGCGTACCAGTATCCGCGGAATGCGCCGACGCCTATCGCTTCCCATGCATCGAGACCCTCCTGGAGTTCGGCGATGCCGGAGTCCGGATCCCCGGTCCACCCCACTGCGCACCCGCGGTAGATGCCCGCAGCAACCGACCAGAACTCGAAGTGCTCCGCAGCCGCGACCGCAGCGAACGCCTCGTTTCGACTCAGAGCAGTTGGATACTCGGCGAGGATGAGCCGCACGAGCACTCCACCGATGCCGAGCGCGTGACACAAAGAGAACGGATGCCCGATGCTCCGCCCAAGGGCAATACCCTTCTCAGCCAATAGGATCGACCGGTCGGGATAGCCACGGTTAGCCATGTTGAAGGCATCCCAGACCAGGGCTTCGGGTCCGACCGCCTGGCCAAGGGCATACACCAGCCATCCATGCTGCCCCGGGTCGTAGCCCTGATGAGCCTTCTCCATGTGGTCATGCCCCGACGAGAGTTGTCCTTGCCACGTCTCTTCGTATCCGACGATGTAATGCCCCAGCACGGTCAGCCCGGGATCTGCAAGGTCCTCCGCGATCGCCAGCGCTTCTTGCGCTATCCGCAGAGCATCCACATGGGCGGCCCGAACAGTGGCGAAATGACTGAGTCCGGTCACACCGAGCGCCGTCATCGGAGACGGTTCGAGCCGATCGCACAGCTCCCGGACGCGCGGACCGATTCGACCCAACTCCGGCGCCGTGTATCCCCGCGCTGCCATCACCGAAGCGGCGAGAGACACGAGCAGTCCGAGTTCGAGGTTGTCCCGTTCGAGAGATTCCGGAAGATCGACGAGCAACTCAGCGGCCCTCTGGATGTGCCGGATCGCCTCCTCATTGGCGGACATCCTGAACGCTCGTTGTCCGGCAAGCTGTAGATACGAGATCGCAGGATCGGCGAGTCCGGCCTCGTCGAAATGGTGTGCCAGATCCACGACGGGCGGCTCGGGGTGACCCCGATACTGGTTCTCGAGGGCCCTGCCGGTCTCTTCGTGGAGACGGGCCCTCTCTGCTTCATCCAGCCTGCCGTAGAGATAGCGCTGGAAGAGAATGTGCCGGAACCGGTGGCGAGCGATGAGTCGGCCGTCTACGCGGGAGACGCCGGATGGCTCGATGAGGTGATGAGGTGATGAACTCTCCATGCTCAGGCGAGCAGGCGCATCGGGGTCCTCGCTCACCGCTGCAACGGTCTCGACAGTGAACTCCTCTCCCTGTACGGCGGCGACCGTCAAGTCGTTCTGAAGATCCTTCGGGAGTCGGGCGATGCGCTGAGCGATCACCGACTCCACCCTGGTCGGTAGCCGATCCCAGTCGAGAGACTTCCGAGAGCTCCACGCCCCCGCTTGGTTTCGTCGGATGTCGGCACGCTCCTGCATGTCTCGAACCATCTCCACGGTGAAAAGCGGGTGGCCGTCGGTGCACGCGAAGAGACGATCCCTGAATTCGGTGTCCAACTCGTTCGGCTCCGAATCGACGAGCGCGTCAACGAAATCGCGGTCGGGACCGAGTTCGATCGCGCAGTCCGGCATAATCGCACATAGTTCGTGGAGCACAGGCTCGAGTGGATGGGTTGCGCCGTCAGCGCCGGCAATCTCCTCGGGCCGGTAGAGGCCGACTATGAGGATCCTCTTCCCCTCCAGGCGCCGGGCGAGGTGCCACAGCAGAGCGATCGAGCCGAGGTCGGACCATTGCAGGTCGTCGACGATGAGCAGGAGCGGATGAGTCGGAGCGAGCCCTTCCAGCACCGCTGTGTATTCATCGAACAGAGCGGGCTGCAATCGTTCCGGAACGGGAGGGCGTCTCATCACCGCCTCCGCGTGCAGGCGGAGTCCGTCGAGCCACTCCGCTCCGGGCATCGCCTGCTCCACTCGCTCAACGAGGGGTGCCCCGCTCACCATGACGTTGAGGAGGCTCGGTCCGCGCTCATGCACCAGCCTCGCGGAGTGAGGGATCGCTTCCCAGAGACGGGTGGCCTGCTCCCTATTGGTTGCCCCGGCGTGAAAGAGCGGTTCGACGTCTCCGGTCAACGCACCGAGGATGTCGCGAAAAGGCAGATAAGGGTCGCCCAATCCTGCGTAAGCATTGCACCGCCCCTGGGCGACGAGAACGTCGGGGTACTCCGTCGCTATTTCCCGAAATTCGGCGGCGAGCATCGTCTTACCACTGCCCGCCTCGCCGGCAACGAGCACAACGTGGCCCCGGCCGATCAGGGCCGTGTCAAGGTGGAATTGCAGGAACTCGAGTTCCCTCTCACGCCCAACGAACAGCGGCGCCGCCATCTCAGGCTGCGTCTCGGTCAGGAAGAAGGGATAGAAGATCTCGATCTCGGGAACCGCACCCGACAGGTCGCCGCCCCGGATCTGATCCGCGAGCTTCGTCGTCTCGGCGGCCGGATCGCTGCCGAGCTCCGTGTCCAGCCGTTCTCGCAGCCCCGAGTAGATGGAGAGAGCCCGGGCGCTCTCCCCGATCCGGGCGAAGAGCCGCATGCACTGCCGGTGCGCCCTCTCGTCCCAGGGATCGACCTCGGTCAGCCGTTCCGCCGACGAAAGCGCTCGTTCCCAATCTCCTGCCCGTTCGTGGTGGGCGGCCAGCGATCGGAGCACGCCCGCCAACTGTCGGCGTGCCCGCTCAGTGGTGACCACGAGCCACTCGTCCCACTCGGCCCCTGCCCGAAGCCGGATGTCCTCCAACACGGAACCTCGCCACAGACCGACGGCCTGCTCCCACGCCTCGACGGCTCCCTCCTCGTCGGCAGGTGTCGCGGCGAGGCGTTCGAATTCGACGAGGTCGATCGAGACGTCCGGACTCGAAGCCAGCGACAGGGAGTTCCTGTCGGACAAGAGGAAGCGAGGCTCGGCCTCACTCTCGCCGAGTGCTCTCCGCAGCACGGACAAGTTGTGACGCAGGTTGCTGAGCGCCGCGCCGTCCCGCCGCTCCGGCCACAGCAACTCCGCCACCACAGGGCGAAGCCAGGGTCGACCGGGATCACAGGCCAGGTAGGCAAGAAGGGCGCGCGTCGAATCCGACTCGAACTCTGTGACCAGATCCCCATCGAGCACGGTGGCGAACGGGCCCAGAAGACAGATCTCGAGGCGGGCCACGTGTGTCCCCTCTTGAGCCTCTCCTCTCAGCATATCCCCACTATCCGGGGCCGTCACCGGTCAATGCCGGTTCTTCGCCCTTCTTCCACGCGCTCTCCACGCTGGCAGGGGAACACGATGAACCCAGACATAGTGTCGGGAGACTCCGTGAGAACCGAAACGATCGGGTATCGGGCGTTCCTACTGCGGGTGTGGACGCGGCCCGAGGGAGGGGGCGCACGAGCTTCGATCAGGGACGTCGAGACCGGCGAAACGCACGCCTTCGACGATCTCGACAGACTGCGCGACTGGTTGGGGCGCGAGGTCCACACCAACGCGGGGCGAGGAAGCACCGTCGCGTCCACGGGTACACGCCGCGGATCGTCGCGCGTGTCCGGGCCGCGCCTCAACGACGACATAGATGCTCACGACGATGAGGTCGCGCAACCTGGCTAGCGTCGGCGCATGCTCATAGATCCCGACTGGTTCCACCCTTCTGCCGTTGATCCCGAGACGGTCGCTCTCAATGAGCAACTCGAGCGGCTCTCGGCGAACCTTCCGAACCCGATTGAGGTGGGGATCGACGCGCTGCGCGAGGCTCGTCTGAACGGGCGAGGGCTGTTCGGGCCGATCGTCCGATCGTCAGACGGAGTGAACAGAACCATCCCCGGCCCGGCCGGCGACCTCGGTCTCAGGGTTTTCACCCTGGAGACGGTCACCGGTGTCTACCTCCACTTTCACGGCGGCGGATGGGCCATGGGCGCAGCCGATTACCAGGACGG
Source organism: Actinomycetota bacterium (assembly GCA_034660035.1). Taxonomy (GTDB): domain Bacteria; phylum Actinomycetota; class Acidimicrobiia; order Spongiisociales; family UBA5794; genus JAHEEL01. The sequence continues at coordinate 13,694 of JAYEIJ010000120.1, forward strand.
GCGCCTCAAGGAGACCGCGCGACGGGCCGGCGTCGCCGTAGTCTCCGTCGACTACCGACTCGCTCCCGAGCACCCCTACCCGGCGTCTGCCGATGATGCCGAAGCCGCGGCACATTGGATCGCCGAGAACGCGGTCACCGAATTCGGAACCGATCGTGTCGTGATCGGTGGTTCCTCGTCGGGAGCCCACCTCGCCGTCACAGCGATGTTGCGGATGAGGGACCGGCACGGGTACACGGGCTTCGCCGGAGCGAATCTGTCGTACGGCTTCTTCGACCTGTCCCTCACGCCGAGCGCCCGCAACTGGGGTGACCGCATGCTCGTCATGGACACCGCTCTCTGCCGATGGTTCGCCGACCTGTATGCGGGCGGGGAAGACCTCACCGACCCCGACGTCTCCCCGATGTACGCCGACCTGTCGGACCTGCCGCCTGCGCTCTTCACCGTCGGGACCCTCGATCCTCTCCTCGACGACACTCTTCTGTTGTCCGCCCGATGGGCGGCCGCCGGGAACCCAGTCGAACTCGCCGTTGCCCCGGGAGCAGCCCACGGATTCGCCGGGGCACCGACGCCGGACGGGGCGAGAGCGCGGGAGCGCATGGACCGCTTCGTCGCCGAACAAGTCTCCTGACGGTCAATCTCGTCCCGGGGTTACCATTGCCGGACCGTGCTAGGCGGGGCGCTAGGGGTGCCCTGTACTCGAAACCCTCTTCATGCGAGGCTGAATCCCCGCCCGAGAGCGGTCGGTATTCGGGACTAGCGCCGGGATCAGTCGATGTTGAAGGTCGGGTCCTGCAACGGCGGGACATCGTGAATCGGGTCAGGTCCGGAAGGAAGCAGCCCTAAGCGGCCCGTCCCGGGTGTTACGGGACAGCCCGACCGGAGTCGACGTCCCGGGACGCGCCGGATATCGCCGTTCGACGGCGGGTGCACGGCTACCCGGATGCTCCGCATCCGGGAGTATTCCGTATTCCGCAACAAGTCCGATCACGACCGGATCGAGTACGGACTACGGAGTACGTCCGGCGAAGTCGGATCTTTCTCCAGAAGGGCTCCCCAGACGAAGCCCATCGGACCCATCCGCCAGGTGTCTACGAGTCTCAGTAGCGACGAACCAAGCAGCACCTCAGGAGGTGGATGCTTGTCGAGGGTCCGATGGAGATACGCGTACTCCTCACGGGCGCCGATCGTCATTCCGGCAAGCGGGAGAGCGATGGACGTTCCGGCGCGATGGATGGAACTCTTCAGGGACCCTTCCGGCCGTCCCAGATCCACCACTCCGAATCTCCCTCCCGGCCGAAGGATCCGATGTACCTCTGTCAGCGTCTCGTCAACCGAGTCGAGGTTCCGGAAGACGTAGGCGGAGAAGACGGAGTCGAACGACCCGTCCGTGAACGGAAGCCGTTCGCCGACTGAAACGACCCGCATCCCCTCATCGTTGAGAGCAAGCATCTCGGGGGAAGGGTCCAGCGCGACGACGTCCCGCTCCCCGAACGCGTCATTGGCGGCCCCGGTCCCGGCGCCGAGATCGAGAATGCGTCCCTCTGGCAACCGGTCGATAGCCGTCAGGCGCCACGTCTGATCTCGCCCGAGCGACAGGATCGAATTGAGCCGGTCGTACCGCGGGGCGATATCGGTGAAGACGGTCCCGTTAGACATGGATGCTCCGCATCCGGTAGTCGGTAGTCGGTAGTCGGTGATCGGTACGACCGTGATGGACACTGACCAGAGCGATATTCGTAGTACGTACTACGCAGTACGTACTACTTCCGGCCGCACGGTGGCCCCGATCAGTCAATGATGTCGAAACCCGTGTAGGGGCGGAGGGCTTCCGGGATCACGATGGTTCCGTCGGCCTGCTGATGGTTCTCCATGAGGGCGATCAGGGCTCGTCCCGTGATCGCCGTGCCGTTCAAGGTGTGGACGAGTCTGTTCTTGCCGTCTTCGTCTTTGAACCGGATCTTGAGACGTCGCGACTGGTAGTCGGTCGTGTTCGAGGTCGACGTGACCTCGCGGTAGCGCTCCTGACCCGGGAACCAGGCCTCGATGTCGTACTTCTTCGCTGCAGACGCACCGAGGTCGCCGGCCGCCACATTGACGACCCGGTACGGAATCTCCATCGCCTGAACCAACGCCTCTTCTCTGGCGAGTAGGAAGTCGTGCTCTTCACGGGAGCGGTCGGGATGCACGAAGGAGAACATCTCGACCTTGTCGAACTGGTGAACACGGAAGATGCCCCGGGTGTCCTTCCCATACGTCCCGGCCTCCACCCTGAAACACGTCGAGAATCCGGCGTACCGCAACGGCAGGTCACCCAACTCCATGATCTCGTCACCGTGCATCGCAGCCAGAGGAACCTCCGACGTGCCGACGAGGTAGAGATCGTCCTCCTCGATCGAGTAGACCTGCTCACGATCAGCGGGGAAGAACCCGGTCCCGAACAGCGCCTGCTCCCGAACCAGCACGGGCGGCAGCACCGGAGTGAACCCAGATCCGCTGAGCTCATCCATGGCCCACCGGACCATTGCCATCTCCAGGAGAGCGAGTTTCCCTTTCAGCATCCCGAAGCGGCTTCCGGAGACCTTCGTAGCCCGCTCCATGTCGATGATCCCGAGTGCGTCGCCGAGGTCCACGTGATCCCTGGCATCGAACCCGAATACCGGGGGCTCACCCCAGCGCGTGATCTCGATGCTGTCCTCTTCCTCGAAACCGTCCGCCGCCGTGTCGTCGGCGATGTTGGGGATCGTCACCCATTGATCCATGAAACGCTCGTCGAGATCATCGGCCTTCGCCAGGCGCGCCTTGTAGCGGCTCGAGAGTTCACCTGCCTCTGCGATCGCCGTCGCCTTCTCGTCGCCGTTGAGGGAGGCGATCGACTTGCCAACGTCCTTCTGGCGAGATCTCATCGCCTCGGCATCAACCCGCGCTGAGCGTCGCTCGGCGTCGAGTACGGCGAGGGCGGGGACGTCGAACTCAACGCCGCGTCTCTTCAGAGCTGCCGCGAGGATTTCCGGATGTTCGCGAAGGATTCCAACATCGATCATGGGCGGATGCTACCGGCCCATCGCGTTCGCGACTGCGAGTTCCTCTTCCGGGGAGAGCATCTCGCTGCCGGTCCCGCCCCGGATCTCCTTCGTGAAGAACAGGGTCTCCTCGCGAGACACGAGAATCGACAGGACGATGCCGTCACCTGACTCGCTGAGAAGCGCCATCGAACGCGAGAGCTGACCGGCGATGTTCCCGAAGGCGTCGTACGCAACGACGGCGTTTCGTGTCACGGCGAACGGGATACGAGCCTCGATGTCCTGCACACGTTGATCCAGGACGGCCAACCCCGCCTCGACCCGGTTGAGGCGACCGGTTGTCGAATCGATCAGGGCGAAAACATTCCCGTCTTTCGGCACGGCGTCGACCTGTTTACGGATCTGTAGAAGTTGGATCGTCTGCCAGATCGCCAACACGACGACAAGCAGCACGATCGCGATGACAAGCCAATCGCTCACGTGTTCTCGTTCTGATAGAAGACCATGCGCCACGCATCGTTCTCGGAGTCCTCGTCCTTGTCAACCTCGGCAGTGATCACAACCTCGTACAAACCGCCCGGCTGGAGTTCAAGCGTGTCGAACACGAGGGTCCTGGCTTGGCCCGGTTCGAGGTCCGCGACGGTCTGCCTGACCGTTACTCGCTCTTCTGAGTCGTCCGTAGGGATGAGTTCGAGGTCGACACTCACGAGGTGTTCGGGTTCGTTGCCCTGATTCGCCACGACGGCCTGGACGATGAACTGTTCACTGTGCGGGACCACCGGAACGTTGTTGCGTTCGCCGAGCGGCTCCGGATCAGTCACCGCCGTCACGGCGATGTCGTGGAGCTCTCCGAGCTTGTGGACGGAGGTCAACCGAAGCGTGACCATCTGGGCGTCGTACTCGACGGATCTGTCTTCGCCCGCGAATGCGACCACGTCGATGTCACCAACAGGGACCGCGTCGTCGAAACCGTCGGTTGCAGCAAGGAACTGGGTGTATGCGAGATCCCCGAGTCGGAAGAAGTCGAACGCCTCCTGCAGAAGTTCGGTGCCCCCCGCCTCCGCAGACTCGTCGAGAACGACCACGATGGCATCATCGAGGATATTGAGTCCGCTGCTCCAGGAGCTCACGGCGGCAACGAGATAGCCATGCACCTCTCCGGCGTCGAGAGGAACATCGGTACCGGCAAGGGTCTCGGAGGCGTCCTCTGACGACACTCGCAGGACTTCCAAACGTCTCATCACTTCGGGTCGCTCAACGTCGGTGACCGTCAGGAACAGCGCTTCCAGATCGTCCGCAGTCTCGCCCTGTTCGGTGGCGACTTGCTGTGCCACCGCCAGGTAGTCGGCGATGCCGCGCGCGTCGCTGCGGCGGCGAACCGCAAATACAACAATCGAAATGATGATTACCGCGACGAGAAGCGTCAGCAACCAGCGTCTGCGCCGCTGCCGACCGACCGGCGCGTAGGAGGGATACGCCATAGTTGTGGGCGAGGGGGGACTTGAACCCCCACGAGTGTTACCTCACAGATACCTGAAACCTGCGCGTCTGCCATTTCCGCCACTCGCCCGTGGGTGCGAAAGGCTACCACGGCTATCGATTTGCTCTCCTGGGCACGGTCGGTCAATCCGCGGTACCTGGCTGCAAGCCGCAAGCCTCAAGCTGCAAGACGGACCCTGGACCCGGCTCTTGCATCCTGGAGCTTGGAGCTTGGAGCTTGGAGCCCGGGCCTCGAACCACGGTGAATCACTACCTCCAACTGGGTTCGACACATACAATCAGATCATGAAACTCGCTCGCGAGATGGAACGGCGCCTGGAGCGCCTGGTCGATGGGGCGACCGCTGCGGTCTTTCGCGGCAAGATGCACCCTGTCGACATGGCCGACCGACTGCTCCGGCAGGCCGACTTCGTCGTCTCCCAGGGAGAAACGGGTCCGGAGATCCCGAACCGCTGGCTCCTGGGGATCAACCCTTCTGATCTCCCTCCCGAAGTTGATCTGGAAGAACTCGACAGGGAACTCACCCGTGCGGTCTCCGAATTCGCCGCCGACCGCGGATGGAGAATCAACGGTCCCGTCTTCGTGGAAGTCGTCTCCGACGCCGCGGTGCCGCGAGGCCTCACCGACTGCTCGGGCACCAGCGAGCCCGGGCCCATCGATCCGTGGGGTCAACTCGTCGCGGCCTCGCCACCACTCGTCGTCGAGATCTCCGACAACCGCTCCGTCCTGGGTCGGGCGATCGAGAGCGACCTCGTCGTGGCGGTCCCGGAGCTGTCGAGAAGCCAGGCGATCATCGTGCGGGCCGATCAAGCGGCAACCATCGCCGACCTCTCGTCGGCGAACGGCACTTTCGTGAACGGTGCGTTGATAGGCACAGATCCCTTCCCCCTCGTCCCGGGCGATACGGTGACGATGGGCGACATCGACTTCGTCTTCCGAGCATTGTGAGATCTCGATGCCTGCACTGATCCTCAACATCCTGAAGATCCTCTTCCTGATCCTCATCTTCCTGTTCCTCTGGCAGGTAGCTCTTGCGATCCGGACCCACATCGGAGCAGGTCATTCGGCGAAGCGAATCACAGGAGGACACGAACTCGTTCTGTTGCGGGGGGATGCGAAGAAGGGCACAACCGTGCGTCTCCGACCGTCCGGACACACGATCGGCCGCAGCCCCGAAGCGGACGTAGTCATCGACGACCCCTACGCTTCTGAATTCCACGCCAGGGTCGAGACGCAAGACGGCGGCACCATGGTCCATGACCTCGGAAGCACGAACGGCACATACGTCAACGGTCGACGCATTACCGTCCCGACACCTGCCGGCAAAGGCGATACCGTACAGATCGGCAAGACCATCCTCGAGGTGAGATGAGATACGTCTGGGCGACCGGCACCCACCAGGGCAGAATCCGCGACCGGAATGAAGACTCGGTGTACCCCGAGACCTCCGGCGCCGGAAGCGGTCCGATCATCGTCGGAGTCGCCGACGGCATGGGTGGCCACGTGGCTGGGAACGTCGCGAGCGCTCTCGCCCTTGCGACGGCGACCGAAGCCTCCCCCGACTCCGACATCGCGACGGACGAACGCGCTCTCTCGGCCAACGAAGCCATCCTCAATCACGTTCGGGAGCATCAGGAACTCTCCGGGATGGGCACCACCCTGACGCTCGCTCTCTTCCTCGAAGATGGCACCCTCGAACTGGCCCATGTGGGCGACAGCCGCTGCTATCTGGTCCGCGACGACGAACTCCGTCAACTCTCGACCGATCACACCGTCGTGGCCGAACTCGTCGCCCTCGGCCACCTCAACCCCGACGACGTCGACAAGCACCCCCAGCGCCATCTGGTCACCCGTACTCTGGGACTCGGACCGGTCAAGGTTGAGAGCAAGACGCTGTCCTTGGAGGCAGGGGACCGCATGGTGTTCTGCTCGGACGGACTCACCTCGATGGTCAGCAACGACGATATCCATCGCATCGTCACAGCCGGGGACGATCCCGAGGCGACCATCTGGAACCTCATCGAAGCCGCCAACAGCGCCGGCGGTGTCGACAACATCACGGTTGCCATGGTCGACACCAGGGCATGACCCGCAACGCCGAAGCGGCGTTCGTCCTCGCCGGGGCGGTGCTGTCTTCGCTCGGTGTAGCGATGGTCCGGTTCGCCGGAGGAGGATGGCTGGACGCCGACGTCGCTCTCACATTCATATCGTTCGTACTTGCGTTCGGCTCCCTCCACATTTCGTTCCGCCTCTGGGCATCTAATGCCAGCCCTCTCATTCTCCCGATCGCGACGTTCCTGGCCGCCATCGGCTCAATCGAGGTGTTTCGCCTCGATCCCGAACTGGCGGCTCTCCAGCGCTGGTGGCTCGTTCTCGCCGGCCTCGGTGGTGCCGCCGTGGTGTGGGCGCTGCGCTCGTCGGGGGTCGCCGTCTTGCGCCGGTACCGCTACCTCTTCCTCGCTGCAGCGATGGTGCTGCTCCTCCTCCCCTTGCTGCCCGGTACGTGGCCGATTCACGGAGCAACCGTCAACGGATCACGCCTCTGGGTACGCATCGATCTGCCGTTCGCCATCCGGGCGTTGTCGTTTCAGCCCGGCGAGGTAGCCAAGGTCTTTCTCACCGTCTTCCTCGCGTCGTATCTCGCCGATCGTTCTGAGGCGATGTCAACGGTCTCGCGCAAGATCGGCCCCTTCAGTATCCCCGAACCCCGCCACCTCGGCCCCGTCATCGTCGCAGCCGGAGTGGCGTTCGCTGTTCTGGTCTACCAACGAGATCTCGGAGCATCACTGCTGCTGTTCGGGTTGTTCATCGGGATGCTCTATGCCGCGACCGGACGGGGTTTCTACCTCGGCACCGGACTCGCTCTCACCGGCGTTGCCGGGGTCGCCGCGTACACCATGTTCTCCCATGTTCGCGTCCGGATCTCCGCTTGGTTCGATCCGTTCGCCGACTACACGGGCGCCGGATATCAGACGGCCCAGGGTCTCTTCGCCATGGGAAGCGGGAGCCTGACGGGATCGGGTCTCGGCCTCGGCCGACCCGACTTGATTCCTGCGGCGGCAACGGACTTCATATTCGCCGCCGTAGCTGAGGAACTCGGCCTCGCAGGGTCGATCGCCGTCATCACCGGGTACGCGTTCCTTGTGGCCGTCGGATTCGGCATCTCTCTGCGATCTAGAGATCGCTTCCGGAAGTACCTAGCCGCCGGACTCACGATCCTCCTCGGTCTCCAATCGTTCCTGATCATCGCCGGCATCGTTCGCGTCTTCCCCCTTACCGGCATCACGCTGCCGTTCATGTCGTACGGTGGTTCCTCGCTGCTGGCTTCGGCGTTGATCGCCGCCCTTCTGGGTCGCATCTCTCACGAGGAACGCACATGAACGCGCCTGTTCGCCGAATAGTGTGGACTCTTCTCGCGGGATTCGTCGTTCTCATCCTCGCGACGACGTGGATCCAGGCCGTCGCCGGTCCCGGATACCGCGACGACCCGCGCAACCCTCGTCTGTCTGCGTCGCGAGTCGGGAGGGAGCGAGGCGCGATCATCACCGACGACGGAGTCGTGGCGGGACGCTCCGACCCGAGTCCCGTGGATTCCCAGACCTTCACCCGCGTGTATCCGACCGTGGACCGCTACGCGCACACGGTCGGCTACGTATCGGTCCTCTTCGGATCCCGTGGCCTCGAGCGGGTTCGAGAACGTGACCTCGTCTCCCATCGCGACTCGACGATCTCGGGCGTCCTGAACGCCATCCTCGGCGGAGATCCAAGACCACGCGGCCTCCGACTCACGTTCGACGATGAACTCCAGCAGGCTGCCGAGGACGCCCTCGACGGCTCGCGTGGGTCGATCATCGCTCTTGATCCAACGACCGGCGCCGTACTCGCGAGTGTCTCGACACCCGGATTCGATCCGAATTCGCTCGTCGGATCAGATGCCGGTCCGGCGGGACAGGCGCTCGAGGACAACCCGGATCTCCCGCTCCTCCACCGTACGATCGCCACCACGTACCCGCCCGGATCGACATTCAAAGTCATCACAACTGCAGCGGCACTCGAGACCGGTGTTGCCGGCCCGGCCACCGAGTTCCCCGATCCCGAAGCCCTCGATCTCCCCGGAACCTCGGCCACCATCCACAACTACGACGACGGAGTGTGCGTGGATGGGCATTCGGTCACACTCGCCGAGGCGTTCATCCATTCCTGTAACACGACATTCGCCGCTCTCGGTATGCAGGTTGGCGGCGACGCCCTCACAGCAACCGCCGAAGCCTTTGGATTCAATCAGGAGATCCCGTACGACCTCCCGGTGCTTGCATCTTCGATGCCCGACGCCGCCGACTATTCCGACGATCCGGCCGCGATCGCACAGAACGCCCTCGGACAACGTGACGTTCGTGCAACACCGATTCAGATGGCTCTCGTGGCAGCGGCCGTGGCGAACGAAGGGAACATCATGATCCCGTACGTCGTCGGCGACGTGTTCACACATGACGGGAAGATCGAATCAGCGACCGAACCCACCCTGTGGCGACGGGCGATCAGTCCGGCGGGCGCCGCCGTCCTGTCGGACCTGATGGAACAGGCCGTCCTATCGGGAACCGGTCACAACGCCGCTGTTCCGGGCATACGCGTGGCGGGAAAGACGGGTACGGCAGAGGTCACGGGAGCGGCCCCTCACGTGTGGTTCATCGGGTTCGCTCCCGTGGATCCAGAGCCGGGAGAACGCCAGATCGCTCTCGCCGTAGTCCTCGAAGACGGTGGGCCGGCCGGAGAGACCGCATCCGGAGGCTCAGTAGCAGCCCCGATAGCAGCGAGATTGTTCGAGACGTACCTGAAGTAGCAAGTAGCAAGTAGCAAGTAGCAAGTAGCAAGTAGCAAGACCGAAGGGCGTCTTGCGTCTTGCGTCTTGCGTCTTGCGTCTTGCGTCTTGCGTCTTGCGTCTTGCGTCTTGCGTCTTGCGTCTTGCGTCTTGCGTCTTGCGTCTTGCGTCTTGCGTCTTGCGTCTTATGTCTTGCGTCTTGCGTCTTGCGTCTTGCGTCTTGCGTCTTATGTCTTGCTTCCGCGTAGCCCCCCATAAGTTCATCACTCATTACCCTCTCCACTGACCATGCAAGATCGCGTTCTTTCCTCCGACCGGTACCGGATCATCTCCCACCTCGCGCGAGGCGGGATGGCCGACGTATACGAGGCCGAAGACACCCTGCTCAATCGGCGGGTAGCGGTGAAGATCCTCCATGCCAATTTCGCTTCGGATGAAGCGTTCGTCACACGGTTCAAGAGGGAAGCACAGGCCGCTGCGAATCTGAGCCATCCCAACATCGTGGCCATCTACGACTGGGGCCAAGAAGGCTCGACCTACTACATGGTCATGGAGTTGATCGAAGGTCGGACGCTGCGCGAGATCCTCAAATCGGAAGGAGCTCTGTTCCCTCGAAGAGCTGCCGAGATCGCCGCCGAAACCGCTGCGGCGCTCACCGTCGCACACCAGGCCGGGGTCGTGCACCGGGACATCAAGCCCGGCAACATCATGATCACGCACAACGGCTCCGTGAAGGTCACCGATTTCGGGATCGCCAGGGCCCTCGACGACTCAGAGGAACTGACCAAGACCGGTGCCGTCATCGGCACCGCAACCTACTTCTCCCCGGAGCAGGCTCAGGGTCTGCCTGCGGACGGCCGTTCGGACGTCTACTCGCTCGGTGTCGTGCTGTACGAAATGCTTGCGGCGCGCCCTCCGTTCACGGGGGAAAGCCCCGTTGCGGTGGCCTACCAACACGTCTCGGAGTACGCCCCGTCCGTCAGCCAGATCAACACGGACGTCCCTCCCGAACTCTCTGCGGTCGTCGAAGCAGCCATGGCGAAGAACCCCGACGATCGGTACGCCACGGCGGCAGACCTGCGCTCGGACCTGCTCCTCTTCCTCTCCGGACGCCAGCCGATCGTCGTCGGTGCGGCGGCTGCTGCTGCGGCCACCGCTCTCGTGCCTCCGCCCGCGACCGTCCCACCGGACGAGACCGCCCGGGCCGTCGCCTATCAGACCGAGGACGGCACGAGCGGTCAAGGCACGTACGTCGCCGCTGTCATCGCCCTCCTAGCGCTGCTAGCCGTTGGCGTGTTCATCCTCTTCCGCCTCTTCACCGGTGGCGCCTCCACGGACCTGGTCACCATCCCCGACCTGAAGCTGGCCGAAGCGGAGGCAGCTTCCAGAACGTTGCAAGAGCTTGATCTCAAGGTGTTGAGTCGTCTGGAGAACAGCGACACTATCCCCCAGGGCGTCGTCATCGACACCGAACCGGTCGCCGACACCGAAGTTGAGAAGGGGTCGTTCGTGACTTTGATCGAGTCCGCAGGGACCGAGCAATTCACGGTCCCACAAGTGATCGGCGAGACCGAAGAGGTCGCCAGGGCGCTGATCGAAGCACAGAACTTCCAGGTCGGAGTGGTGAGCTACGACCTCTCCGAGGATGTCCCGGAACAGACCGTTATTTCCCAGAACCCATCCGGAGGCATCCCGGCCGCCGCAGGGGCACTCGTCGATCTCGTCGTCTCGAAGGGTCCCTTCTCTCTCGAAGTACCGGACACCTCGGGCATGTCGGCTGAGGCCGCCCAACTCGAACTCGCACAAGCAGGATTCACGAACGTCGTGACCGAGGAGGAGTTCTCTTCGGACATTGCCGTCGGGTTCACCATTCGGACTGAACCCGAGGAAGGGCGGGTCGTTGGACGGGACGACACCATCACGCTGTGGGTGTCGAAGGGCCCCGAACCCACGACGGTTCCCGATCTCAAAGGCGAGACAATCGGCGACGCGAACGCAGCCGCTACGGACGCCGGTTTGGTGCTCGACGACATCGGACGGTTCGAGGTGTCCGCGGCGAGTGGCCTCAACGGTCTCGTCGCCTGGCAGGATCCTGATGCGGGAACAACCGTTGACACCGGAACGGATGTCAGCGTCAAGATCGGCGTACTCAAGCAGGTCGAAGTTCCGAACTTCAAGGGAATGACCACCGACGAGGCAGCAACTGCCGGTGCAGATGTTGGCCTAGACGTGATCGTGGGCGGACCGTTCACGGTACAGCCCGACGATCCGAACATCGGCCTGGTCGCCAACCAGGATCCACCCGCGGGCGAATCGATCGACGACGGCAGTGGGGTCGCCGTCTTCATCGGCGAGGTGGAACAGGTCACTGTGCCGGATGTGATCGGGGAGACCGAGGCGACGGCGAAGACCGCCATCGAGGGCGCCGGCCTCGTGTTTGCCAAGACAGAAGCCGAGAGCGACACCGTGGCAGCCGGGGATGTCATCTCTCAAGACCCTGATTCCGCAGCGGGTGACGTCGACAAGGGCACGACCGTCACCGTCGTCGTCTCCACCGGCTCGCCGACACCAACGACGACGACACCCTGATGACGCTCCTCGTCGAGGAAGAGCGCAACGCAGCGCTCTTCGCCTGGTACCGGCTCAACCAGCGATCGTTCCCATGGCGAGGAGAGATCGATCCCTATCGGATTCTCGTGTCGGAGGCGATGCTGCAACAGACCCAGGCCTCGAGAGTCATTCCATTCTACGAACGGTTCATCTCACGGTTCCCGACCGTGGAATCGCTCGCGGCGGCCGCCCTCCAAGACGTGCTCAGTCTGTGGACGGGTCTCGGATACAACTCGCGAGCTCTTCGTCTTCGCGAGGCCACCCGAATGATCCGGGCCGATGGATGGCCGATGACTCCTGCAGCCCTTGCCGAACTCCCGGGCGTCGGCCCGTACACCGCCGCGGCGATCGCTTCCTTCGCCTTTGGAGTGCAAGTGCCGGCCGTCGACACGAACCTGCGTCGTGTTCTGAGCCGCTGGCACGGTGAGTCGCTCAACGGTGCCGCCCTCCAGGCGGCAGCAGCCGCCGCCCTCGGAGACCCAGCCTCGGATTGGAATCAGGCCATGATGGACCTCGGCGCGACCACGTGCGTCTCGAAGACGCCCTCCTGCGGCCCGTGTCCCGTCAAGGATTGGTGTTCCGGTCCTGCTTCCTACACGCCCCCGTCCGCTCAAGGTCGTTTCGAGGGATCTGCTCGACAGTTGCGCGGCGCGATCGTCCGTTCTCTCGTCAGACGTGATTCCACCTTCCGTGACATCACCCAGCAGACCGGGTCCCCGACTGCTCAAGTGGAAATGGCCCTCGCAGACCTGATGTCCGAACAGTTGGTACGCAGAGATTCAGAAGGTGTGTATCGGATAGCGGAATAGCAGCCAGATGCAAGCTGCAAGCCAGAGTACGGGACACGGCTACGGGCTACGGAGTACGGACTACGGGTCGCCGTGGATGCCCAGGAAGTTTGAGAGAAGGTCTCGCCCGACTCTGGTCATGATCGACTCGGGGTGGAACTGCACGCCTTCGATCGGGAATTCCCGGTGTCGCACGCCCTGGATAACGCCGTCCTCAGATCTCGCCGTGATCTCGAGAATATCCGGAACGGATGTCGCCGCCAGCGAGTGATAGCGAGTAGCTTCGAACTGCTCCGGTAGGCCGGAGAAGACACCCCGCCCGTCGTGATCGATCACGGACATCTTGCCGTGTCGCGGCTCGGGAGCGCGGCCGATCGTTCCACCGAAAGCTGTCACGATCGTCTGATGTCCGAGACAGACGCCAAGCGTCGGCACCTCGGTGCCGATCGTGTGGAGGTACTCCGCTGAGTACCCCGAATCTTCCGGCGTACCCGGCCCCGGAGAGATCACCAGTCGATCGGGCTCCAGTTTCGCCCCCTCGACCGGGGGGAGTTCGTCGTTCCTGATCACGATGGGTACGGCACCGAGTTCACCGAAGTACTGCACGAGGTTGTAGGTGAATGAGTCATAGTTGTCGACTACCAGGACCCTCATCCGATCGCGCCACCACTGTCGAGCATCGTCGTCCCGATCCAGTCATAAACGAAGAAGAGCGCCACGATCGCAACAATCGCCACCACTGCGGCGATCCCGATCTTCAAGGGCATCGGGCCGGGTAGTCCAAGGAACCACTGTTTCATGCGTAGATCGCCTCCCAGTTGGGACCGTCGACGAGTTCGGCAAACACGATCAGCCGCTGACGCGACGAGAACTTCGGATGACAGGTCGTGAGGGTGAGCCACGCCCCGTCTCGGGGTTCGGTGACCCACAATTCGGTTGGCCCGACGATGATCGTCTCACGCACTGCGTAGGTGTGCGTACCGAGAGCCGTATCGATCTCGATGACATCGCCCGGCACCAGGTCGCCGATCTCGTGGAACGGAGCCCCGTAGGTGGTCCGATGACCCGAGATGACCGAGTTGCCGGGCAAGCCCGGGAGCGGCGTGCGGGACATGTGGCCGGCACCGTTCTTCAGGTAGCGAAGTTCGACTCCCTCGACGATCGCCCATCCCCCTTTGAGTCGGTCGATCGTGGGGATGCGAATGATGGCAAACGCGCTCCCCTTGTCGGCGGTCGACTCGACGAAAACGGTCCGCGGCAACGGATCCAACTCGTCTCCTCTGTCGGTCCCCGTTCCGCCGGCATCCGGAGTGACGGTGCCATCCGAATCGACGGTGCTCTCCTCCGGAGGCCCAACGGGAGACGGCGGAACATACTCCACCTCGGTGATCTCCGCCGTGACGAAGTGTTCCTGTACGTCTTCGGTCAGTGCGGTCTGTTGCTGCTGAGCGAACCAGGTCGTGACGAACAGTTGCTGGGCGACGAATCCGAGAATGAGAACCCCGACGACGATGCTCGTCCACCCGACAACGCGGATCACGCGCCTGACGGCCCCCGTCACGCGGGACTCGGATCGCTCTGTTGATGAGGCCATCGTCTCGTCCATGATGGCTCAGCGTACCGACGGGATCACGCAACGGTGACAGGTCTCTCGTTGGGATGAGCGCCGCAGGTGGCTACGCTTGCGTTCATGCCAGTCTCGAAGGGCCGCAAGAAGGCCAACAAGCGACCCACACCGCCGAAGAAGCCTGCCGTCAGTCAGGTGGAAGACAAGGGCGCATCGCCCACGTGGTACGTCGCCACGATGTTCGGGCTGATGGCTGTCGGAATCGTCGTGATCCTCATCAACTACATGTCGGTCCTGCCTGGAGGAACGTCGAATCTCTACCTCCTCGGCGGCCTGGCGATGATCGGCGTGGGCTTCGCGATGACACTCAATTACCGGTAGCTACAAGCTCCAAGACACAAGCTGCAAGACGCTCAACTGCGTCCTCTCTTGAAGCTTGATGCTTGCGGCTTGTGGCCACCCGTCGAAGCCCCACATAGCGCTTGCGGTAGATCCCTGACACGAATTACAAGGATGTAGTTATCCACGGAATGACTCACAGGCTGGGGAGAACCGGGTCGCCCTTCAGGCGAGTTCGAGGATCGTTCCGTTGGCGGTGCCCCCACCTTCGCACATCGCCTGAAGACCGTAGCGGGTACCGGTTCTCTCCATCTCGTGAAGAAGTGTCGTCATGAGGCGTGCCCCTGATGCGCCGAGGGGATGTCCAAGAGCGATCGCTCCTCCATTGACGTTGACCTTGTCCCAGTCGGCCCCGGTGTCGTGCAGCCACGCCCCAACGACGGACGCGAACGCCTCATTGATCTCGAACAGGCCGATGTCCCCGATCGAGAGTCCTGCCTTGGCCAGGACTACTTCGGTAGCAGGGATCGGACCCGTGAGCATCGTGACCGGATCCGTTCCCAGGACGGAGAAGCCCTTGAACGTCGCCCGCGGCCGCACGCCGAGTTCCCCGGCTTTCGTCTCGCTCATGATCAGCACCGCCGCCGCACCGTCTGTGATCTGCGAGGAATTGCCGGCGGTGACGACACCGTCTTCCTTGAAGACCGGTCTCAGGCCGCCGAGAATCTCAACGGTTGTCGACGGCCGGATTCCACCGTCGAGAACCGCCGGTTCGTTTTGTCCCTTCACTTCGATCGGGATGATCTGTGACTCGAAACGCCCCTCTTCGGTGGCCCGGTGGGCTCTCATCTGCGAGTCATAGGCGATCTGGTCGAGATCCTCGCGAGTCAGGGACCATTGCTCTGCGATCATCTCTGCCGAGATTCCCTGAGGAACCAGCCGATGGTCGTAGCGGGCCGACATCTTCGGACCGAACGGTTTCCCCGGCCCCTGAGAGAACGAGATCCCCATCGGTACACGACTCATCGACTCGACACCGGCCGCGACTACGACGTCGTAGACACCGGCCATGACGCCCTGGGCCGCGAAGTGCGCGGCTTGCTGGCTCGATCCACATTGGCGATCGATGGTGATGCCCGGCACGGTCTCGGGCCATCCGGCACCGAGCAGTGCATTGCGGCCGATGTTGAACGTCTGCTCACCGACCTGGGAGACGCACCCCATGATCACGTCGTCGACCAGAACCGGGTCGAGGCTGTTGCGCTCGGCGAGGGCGGTCAGCGTCTCCGCAGCGAGGTCGACCGGATGCCAATCTGCGAGGGATCCGTTTCGCTTCCCCATCGGTGTTCGGACGGCGTCGACGATCACAGCGGTTCCCACGGAATCCTCCTGAGTGACGGGCGTGGAGACGATCGGACTCGAACCGACGACCCCCTGGTTGCAAACCAGGTGCTCTCCCAACTGAGCTACGTCCCCGCGTGACCGGGAGTGTACCGGTCGATCGGCCATGCCGGATGTGTCAGAACTTGAAGATCATGAAGACGAACGCCACGAAGAGCAGTCCGACCCGGACATGTCCGGCGTTCACAACCTGCTTGATGACACCGGAGATGGCCGCGTCCGATTGCTCGGGATCGTCCATCATTCTTTCCACGCGGTCGGTACGCGGCGTGGCATAGAACAGATCGATGATGACCGTGATCGTCGCTAGGAGTATCCCGACGCCGATCCAGATCATCTCGAACTCCCATCCGGGAGAGATGAACACCAGCCAGAGGCCGAACGCGATGGCCGAGATCCCCGCCAGGTTGAAGAGCCTCATATTGGTTGTTCCAACCCGCCGGAACACGGTGACGAGCGCTCCCTCGTCGGTTCCGCGCCCGGCAGCCGCCATCAACGCCTCTACGTAGATCGATCCACCCAGCCAGACGATGGCAGACAGGACGTGGAAGAACAGAATCCAGTGATACACAGGGTCTCCTAGCGGCTCCGGTGAAGGCGAGGCTACCCGGGGACGTTCCCGTAGCGAAGCCTGTCGTCGACCGATCCTCCAGCCGCGGCGGGGTCGGTTTCCGTGATCACCGGAAGATCACCGGCAGCGACGCTGACTCGGGCTCGGTCCACTGAATCAAGTCCCGGATCGAGCACGATCGCTGCCACTGATCGGTTCGTGAGAATCCGTTCGGCGTCGACGGACGAGGAGGCCCTCAGTGTTCGGTAGCCCATCTCGACGAGACTCCGAACCGCCGCGTCGGCGTGTCCGTGAACCGTTCCGACAACGAGCACCGATCCCCGTACCTCGATGCGCTCCCTCGACCGAGACCGCTCGACAAGTTGGAGGAGACCGTCCACCATGGCCGCGAGTTCGCTCCTGACCGCATCGTCGGTGAGATCGGGTCCGTCGAACCGTTGAGCGAAGCCACTGACCATCACCCGGGGTTCCGCCAAAATGCACAGACTGTTGTGGGACAGGATGTCGCGGAGATGCTCCTGTGACCGCGCGGTCCCGGATCCGCCCCCAACGCCGATGATGGCCGCCGGCTTGAAGTCGAGCGGTGAGTTCGGGCCACGGGAGAGCCAGTCGACCGCGTTCTTCATCGCTCCCGTGACGGACCAGTTGTACTCGGGAGTAGCGAACACGATCCCGTCGGCCGCTCCGACCATCGAACGGATCTCGGCGACCGATGAGGGAGTGCCGTGCTCCTGCTCGTCATCCGGGTTGTACAGCGGGATACCGTTGAGCGGCACGATGTCCGCCGATACCCCATCGGGGAGGGCCTCGAACGCGGCGCGGAGCAGTGCAGTGTTGTGCGAGCCGGCACGAAGGCTGCCTGAGATGCCGACGAGATGTGTGTGAGTCATGGTATCCAGTGATCGCTTTCGCCTGTCAGGCTATTCCCGGCCTGGCTTCTACGGCTCCCTCTTTGCTATCGTTCCCGCTCCGCGGGCCCATAGCTCAGCCTGGTTAGAGCGCATCCCTGATAAGGATGAGGTCCCTGGTTCAAATCCAGGTGGGCCCACGGACGAAACCCCTTGCACAGCAAGGGGTTTCGGTCATTCAGCGGCAAGAGCGACAACCCCGGAATCCTCCCGCGTGCACATCGCGTGCACATCAGAAGCCGCATAGGTCGCCTCCAGGCGGTCGGCGGCCGCCTCGTCCAGACCTTCGAACAGATGCCCGTAGGTATCCAAAGTGGTCTTGATCGACGCGTGACCGAGCCGTTCCTGGATGACCTTGGGGTGCTCCCCTTGGGCGATCAAGAGGGCGGCATGGGAGTGGCGGAGATCGTGGAACGTGCAGGGTGGACCAACGGATGCCTCGACCGCCGGCAACCAGATGCGGCGACGGAAGTTGCTCCGCCGGATTGGTCCTCCGGTCGGAGCCGAGAAGATGAGACCAGAGCCGTCGGCGTACAACGCCAGATGGGCGGCCAGCACCTCGACAAGGAACGGTGGCACACGAACGGTTCGACGCGACGCCTCAGACTTGGGCTCATCGAAGTAGAACCAGCCTCCAATCTCCACAAGTGATGAACTCACGCGAACGATGCGTCGAAGGGCCTCGAACCGATCCACCCGCAGCGCCCTCAACT
>JAYEIJ010000121.1:0-10418 GCA_034660035.1 Actinomycetota bacterium
TGTTCGAGCATGCCGAGGCCCCGCAGGTGGGCGACGAGGTGCGCCCGGGTGTCATCGACGGGGCCGTCGGTCGAGAACTCCCCGAAGAGGTGGGCGACGTCGGGAGGTGGGGCTTCGAACTCGCGGCGTTGCCGGTCCATGAGTTCGATCCGTCCGTCGGAGTGCGTGTCGTACACCTGGCGGGTTCCGAGGCGCTGGCGCTGATCATCGGGGTCGCACACTGTCTGAACGAAGAGCACGTCGGCACCGTGTTCGCGGGCCGTGTCGATGACCACCCGGCGCTGCTCGTTCGTCTTGAACGCTCCGTCGATGGCGACCGGCAGGCCCGCATCGAGGAGGGATCCGGCCCGGCGGCATGACTCCGCGTAGGTTCGTTCGTTCATCTCGGGCGAGTACAGACCGGTTTCGTACGGCACCCAGACCCGCGTCGCCTGGCCGACACCGGCGATCTGTTTGCGCACCACGTCGGTAGAGATGACGTGCCACCCGTACTCCTCGCGCAGGTAGCGGGCGAGGGAGCTCTTCCCCGTCCCCATCAGGCCGAAGAAGACCACCAGGGGCGGACGGGCGGTTCCGCCCGCATATTGGTAGGCGAGACCGAATGAGTGGCGGGCCGCGTTGCGGTTCCTGCGTTTGTCGGTCTCGTCGAGATCCGGGTCGTCGGAAGTGAACGCGGCGACCTTGGCCCGCACATACGCCCGATAGGTCTTGTAGAAGTCCATGAGTCCGTAGAGATCGTCATCCCCGGAAGCCTCGATGAAACGATCGACGAAGTACTCCGACAGGTCGGACCGCCCCCTGGAGTCGAGGTCCATCGCCAGGAACCCGATGTCCATCGCCACATCGCCACATGCCAGCCGGTCGTTGAACTCGATACAGTCGAAGACGATCGGGGGGTCACAGAAGAAGATGTTGTCGAGATGAAGGTCCCCGTGACACTCGCGGATCCGTCCCTCGTCGATACGCCGCTCGAAGAGCTCCTCGTGGTCGGTGTAGAAGCGGTTCGTCCAGTCCCGGATGTGATCGAAACGCTCCCTCGAGATCAGTTTGCCGATGTAGCTTTCGGTCTGGACGAAGTTCTCGTCGGTGTTGAACTTGATCGCGTCGATCTCGCCGAACCGGTCGACGTCGGGACCGCGACGGGCGCTGCGGTAGAACGGCACCAGAATGTCGACGAGGTCATCGAGCATGCCGCGGGTCAGTTCACCGCGTTCGAGGACCCCGACACCCAACTGGTCGCCGTCGAGCTGTTTCATCGCGACAGCCCAATCGACGATCTCCCCCTCGTCGCCGCCGATCGTCACGCGTTCGCCGTCGAATCGCACCGGTTCGACCCCGAGGTAGATGTCGGGGGCGAGCCGGCCGTTGAGGTCGACTTCGCGGCGACAGTTCCGTTCCCGCAGTTCGAGCGTCGAGAAATCCAGGAACCCGAAATCGACGGGCTTCTTGATCTTGTAGGCCCGGTCGCCGGTCAACAGGATCGACGAGATGTGGGTCTGGAGGTGGGTGACCTCATCGACCGGATGCGGATAGGCGTCCGGGCCCATCAGTCCATCGATGATCGCCGCGTGATCCATCGGCGCCGGTGCTCCGGTGCCGGAGTTGGTGGGTTCTGGTTCAGCCATGGTTGCCTCTCATACGTCGAGCTTCGCCAACACGGCCTTGATCGACCTCGAACTGGACAACACGAAGAAATGCACCGACGGACATCCCGATTCGAGGAGTTCCCGGACCTGTTCGGTTGCCCAAGCGATACCGATGTCGCGGGCGTGCTCGGGCGCCGATTCGACCTCTTCGGCGAGGGCCGTCGGGATCTCGCAGTGGAACGTGCGGGGAAGCGACGTGAGTTGGCGGGCGTTCGAGAGAATCCGTAGTCCGGGGATGATGGGCACGTCGATGCCCTGCTCGCGGCACTCGTCGACGAACGTGAAGAAGTGCCCGTTGTCGTAGAACATCTGCGTCACGACGTACTCGGCGCCCGCGTCGACCTTCTGCTTCACCCGGGCCACGTCCGCGTTCAGGTTCGGGGCTTCGAAGTGCTTCTCGGGATACCCCGCCGCACCGACACAGAACTCCGTCGGTGAGGCGTCCGTCAGATCCTCGAGGAACCGGCCGCGGTTCATCGCAGTGACCTGATCGATCAGGTCGCTCGCATAGTCGTTGCGGGTCCGTCCCTCACCGGCCGGCTTGTCGTGTCCCGACGAGTCGCCGCGCACCGCGAACACGTTGTCGATGCCGAGATAGTGCAACTCGATGAGGAAGTCCTCGGTCTCCTCGCGCGTGAAGCCCTCGCACAGGACGTGCGGCACCGCATCGATGTCGTACTTGTTCTGGATCAGGGCACAGATACCGAGCGTGCCGGGCCGCTTCCTCGTCACCCGCCGGCGGATCCCGCCGGGCGTGTCGACGTACAGGGTCTCGGCGGCGTGACTCGTGATGTCGATAAACGGCGGCCGGTGCACGGCGAGACCCTCGATGAGACCGAGCAGGCTGGCCAGATCACCGCCACGTTCGGGGGGAATAATCTCGAAGCTGGCGAAGGGCTCCTTGGCCATGGCGAGGTGTTCGGTGACCTTCATCGTTGCTGATCCTTCGGCTCTCTGCACGTCGACCGAACGCCCACTCTACGCACCTGCCGGTCATTCAGGGCCATGGACAGAAAGAGCATCAACCATCGTGCTTCACACGGAACTCAAGCCATTGCGCCGCCGTCGATGACCTGAGGTTGGAAGTGGGTGCGCAGGCGACGGCGTTCGCGTCGCCGCCCCGTAGAGTGATCGGTGTGAGCCGTCTCGACGATCTGAACCGCATCGACCGGGCGCTCGATGCCGCCGTACGAACGCTCGAACCCTTCACGCCCGGGGCCATCGAAGCAACGATGAAGCAGGACGACGACCCCGTCACCGCCGCGGATCTCGCCGTGAACGATGTGCTGCTCGGCCTGCTCCCTCAACCGGGGGAAGGATGGCTGTTCGAGGAGACGGCAGACGGCACGGACCGACTCGGCCGGGACCGCGTCTGGATCGTCGACCCGATCGACGGCACCCGCGAATTCGTCCAAGGCATCCCCGAGTGGAGTATCTCGATCGGTCTCGTCGAACACGGACGACCCGTCGCCGGCGGTGTCTGCAACCCTGCCACCGGGGAGAGGATCATCGGCTCGATCGAGACCGGCGTCCGGTACACCGGGCATCGGCCGGCCACCTCTGCCACCTCACTCGCCGATGCGATCGTCCTCGCCTCCCGCTCCGAGATGCGCCGCGGCGAATGGGAGCGATTCTTCGACGAGTCGTTCACGATTGTTCCCATGGGGTCCGTTGCCTACAAACTCGCCCTCGTCGCCGCCGGCCGCGCCGACGCCACCTGGACGCTCGTTCCCAAACATGAATGGGACGTCGCAGCCGGTGCCGCCCTCGTCCTAGCGGCCGGCGGATGGATCGCCCTACCGGACGGTTCCCCACCCACATGGAACAACCCGGACCCCCTTCTCCCCGGACTCATCGCCACCACGTCAGCGATCGCGCCGGACGTTGCTCGAGCGCTCGGTTTGCGGAGCCACCAGTCCTGATCGCCGTCACGACGAGGAACAACGGCACTCTTCGAGCGCTCGCCGAGCCGACCGGCCGGGTCTCGGCGGAATCAGCCCGACAACGGCACCGGAAGCCATCACGAATCTCGCTGAACGCCTCGATTGGAATCACACTGAGACACTCGCCCGCAACCAGCGGAAGCGACCCGCACTCGCTCGTCTCCGGTGGCTTGCAGCTGCGGCCGGTAGGTCAGCTCCCCAGCCACACCGGGGACGGTTGATCCCCTCGCTCGGCCTGTGTCCAGCCACTCCCGTCGACGAAACCCTCTTCGGAATCAAACCATGATCGACTCTCACGAGATTGAGCACGCAGCGAACCGTCTCGGGGTTTCGATCGACCAAATCCGACGCGACCACCTGATCTCCCACGTTCTCGCAGCTTTCGCCGCGAACGCGCCGTCGATCAGGGACGAGGCATCTTGAAGCCATATCCGGCACTCTCACAGAACCACCACCGCACCACGAACACCCCGAGTGAAGCGACACTCCCTCGGGAGGGAGGAAGCCCCTTTCCCGGTCGAGATCGAACGACCTACCTCGGTCTGCCGGTGGTGAGTGCGGCCTGCCGGCGGATCTGGAGCTGCCGGACCAGGAGATTCGTACTCGTGCCGAGGGTGGTCCCCGTGGCGAAGAACATGGCGGCAAGGCCGCCGGCGACCACCTCTGCCAGTGCGAATGTCGCGAGCAACTGCGTGAGTCCGAACGAGACGGCCCAGAAGATGAGGTGCAGGATCGAGCGATCGGCGATCACCTTCTCGTTTCGCATCGACAGTCGGGCGGTGAAGCCCCACGCCGCGCCGAAACCGATCCCGAAAACGAGTAGCGCGATCCCCAGGGCCCCGGGCGCCGCTTGCCGAAGGAACACGAGGTTGATGATCAGCATGAAGGGGGCCATGACGATCCCGATCGCCGTCCACCCCGGACGCACCGGAGCCGGACGCCGCACCTGTCGGATCAGACTCCAGATGACGAACACGAACATCGGGACCGACAACAGTCCGATGATGCGCCCGATCATGGCGCACCGCCGCCGGAAGGCGGCCCTGTGGCAGCGCCGCAGGACGGGCAGAAGGGTCCACGGTCAAGATCGATCTCAGCGCCGCACGACGAACACGTCATCACCCCGGGGTCGTCGGCCTCCTCGAGGCTCTGTCCGCACGAGCCACAGAACCGCTCCCCGGTCTCGATTGCCGCCCCGCAGTTCGGGCAGTGAGGCCCGCCCGTGATGACCACAGGCGTCGGTGTTGGGATCAGAAGAAGGCGGCGAAGCATCTCCACCGCTACTTCGGCCTCCGGCTCCACGAGCGTCACCTCGCGTGCGCCATCCTCGCCGTTCCAGAAGCCGAGACCGAGCCGGACCGGTGAGCGCAGGATGGTCAACTCACCCATCCTCACGGCGGGATCCCCGTCGGCAAAGGTCAGCGTCACACTGCTCCACTTGATGACCTCACCGCACAATTCAACGAGATTGCTCCCAAGGACCGTGGGTTGCAGCGCATTGCCGGCAGGCTCCACGAGTTTCGCTTCGGTCATGCCCGAGACCATCGCAGGACCGTCCGGCGGTGCGGAACGCAGATCGAACGGAGAGAGCGGGGTGAAGGCCGTGACTGCCCACCTGGTGTCCGATCCACCGAGTCCGGCCGTCACCTGGGCCTGAAGCGCATCTGCATCGAACTGCGGGGTCGGTGTTGGGCGGCGTTCAAGCTGCGCGGTGAGGGCCGTGGAACGATGAACATCGGTCGCTGCGAGGAGACCGATCCAGCCGTCGAACGGCACTGTGACATCCGGTGATACGGGCCGGGTCGGCAGCGTGGTCAGGTCGAGCAGGCCGTCGAGCAGCGCGGCGACTTCGTACTCTGACGCCATCACGAGGAGGTCGAGGCCGTCGCTGAGGGCCGCGATCATCACATAGGGTCCCCCGTTTGGTCCGGCGGCCACATGGGTGATGGCCCATTCCTCGACACCGGGCACGCCGACTCTCACGGAGAGAACGCGGCTCGGCGCAGCGACGACGCGCATCGCCGCACCGAGCGCCGGTACCGGTTCTGTTCCGGCTTCGCCGACGAGTCCGGAGCCTTCCAGCACCGAGAGCGGTGGAGTCGACGTCTCCGATGCCGCGACGAAGCGGCCGTCGGGCACGACACCCATGAGGCCCAGGAGCGCCGACGTCTGGCTGTCGCTGAGTTCGTATCGAACGGATTCATCATGCATCTGGTTTGCTCTCCCACTCTCGTCCGATCGTTGAGCCGACGCTGCCGCCGATGTCGGTCGGTGCCGCACGCCCCGCCTCGCCGGTGCCCTCGACGAGGATCTGATCCGCCGTCGGTGTCAGGTTGATGTCTCTCGGTCCCCGGCGCAGCGCTCCGTCGGCGTCGAATCGCACGACGACTTCTTTCCCCGACGTGTGGCCCGCTTGCAGGTCCTCCACCAGATCGGTGGCCTTCGCAAGTGCCTCGTCGTGTGCGGGCGTACCGGGCCGGTAGGGCGCCGTGATGTCGGCGACGGCGTTCATCTCCACGCCGTGCTGGCCGCCGACGTCGGTCCTCCATCGGTTGATGACGCGCTCGTAGCGGTCCCCGCCGGTGAGGTACTTGCCCGTGGCCTTGTCCTTGAGCATCACCGCATCGATGTCGCCGGCGAACGGCTTCCCGGTTGCCGTGTCGATGATCCTGTCGCCCTCCATCCTCAGGACGTCATCGTCAAGGAGCTTCTGGAACTTGACGTCGTCGGAGAGCTTCGCGAACTCATCGGCTCGCTCTATGAGTCGCTTACTCACGTCGTCGTGGAGGTGGGCGGGGATCTTCGAAAGGTCCGGTTCGACGGGTTTGAAGTAGCCGACGAGTCCCTTGTCCGACGGCTTCGCACCGAGATAGGTGTCGAGTTCGTTGATGGTCTTCGCCTTGATGTCGAGCGGCTTGGGGAGCGCGGTCCCGTCGCGGATGTGCCGCATCGAGTCCATGTTCGTCGTTCGCGCGTAGATCTCGACGCCCTCGTCGGCGCAGATCTTGCCGGCCGCCTTGACGTCGCGAGCGGCGTAGCCGGTCTCGTGCAGATGATTGGCCGGAATGACGTCGCCCTCGCGGGCGAACGTCCGCAGGTAGTCGTCTTGCTTGCGGACGACATGCCCGGCCAACTCCTCAGCTTCCGCTGCTCGTCGAGCGACAGCATCCGGGATCTCCTCGCCCGCTTCCCGCGCGGCCCGCTTCGCCGCGATCTTCGCATTGACCCTTCTGACGAAGTCGTCGCTCGTTTGTGCTCCCGCCCGCTTCACCGCGGCCTCACTCGCCTCCTCAACGGCTTCTCGTCCCGCGGTCCCGCCGCCGCTCCACCGCTTCGCGATCACATCTCCAGCGATCTCACCGCCGATGTACCACGCCCCGGCTTTGACGACTTCCTTCGTGGCCTCCCATGAAGTGAGTTCCAGATTCTGCTCGGCCATCTTCTGATCGGCGGCCGTCTCCATGCCCCGCAGCGCGTCGAGCGGGATGAGGAGGAGTTCCGACTTGCCTGCGGTGAGCCCTGCAACGGCAACACGGATCGGAACCTCAGGATTGCGAACCAGCCATTCGGCGATGCGGCCACCGACCTCCCCCGTCACCGCTCCCGCTACCTTCCCCGTCCCCCAGGCCATCGTGTCGTGACAACCTTCCAGGAAGACACGCACGTCGCTCTTGTCGAAGTACCGATCCATGGCTGCCTGGTCACTACCGCGGCGCACGATCCCGTTGCGAATCTGTTCGAGCTGCTTCCACGAGGGCACCACGTCACGCTCGAGTTGGCGATCCAGGAAACCCGTGAGGTCGTCGTGCCCTTCTCGTTGCGCGATCTCCTCGATGCGATCGGTTTTCATCATGCGAAGCTGCCGATCTTGTCGCGCGGCGAGAGCCGCCGCATTCTCCGCGTCGGTTCGGTCACGGCAGCGCCGGGTGAACTTGGCCCACTCGTCGTCGGCGAATCGCTGATGAACGCTGAGCGCTGCGGCCCGTTGCTCGCGATTGCGCTGATCCCAGTATCGATCTTCATCGGTGATCGGTGCGACCGTTCCACCGGCCCCTTCCTTGCGTCGGCGCGCCCACTCCAGCCACAGCCACGCACCTGCGGTCAACGTCGACGCCACAGCGGCGCCGGCCTGAACGCCGGGCGGCACCATGGCGTTCTTGCCGGGTGTCACGTTTCCCGATGCCATGCGACCGACGCTGTAGTTGGTTGCGGGATCGGTCACGCTCAACAACACGGTGTGGTCCCCCGGCGCCGGTTGGGCGAGGGACCAGGATGCGGTGTTCCCCGACACGACCTCCGAAGCCGCCGGGGCGAACTCGATCATCCAGGTCACCAGAAGCGGGCCGATGTCGTCCCGGTCGCGTTCGAACGCGGTCGTGCACTGAAGCGTGTCGTCGCTCGAGACACCCGAATTGCAGCCCACGCTCACGATGTGGAACCCGGCGACCTCCTCGCTCACCAACCCTCCGCCGACCTCGAGAGTCGTGTCGGAGTCGGAGGTGCGACCCTCGCCGACGGCCTGCACGCCGATGTCGTGGGTGCCCGAATCGGCGGAGCCCCAGGTCCAGGTTGCCAAGGTACCCGACTGGACGCTGCCGCCATCGAGGTACCAGTCGAACAGGGTCGTCTCGCCGACGTGTCTGCCCGTCACATTCGCAGTACAGACCACTGCATCTTCGGGCGCCGGCCTTGGTGGCGCGCATCCGATCGCCACTGAGAACGGTGGGCAGCCGTCATCCCCCTCACCCCACTCGGTCGGGCAGAGATCCTCGTCGTCGGGCACACCGTCGTTGTCCTGGTCTCCGGCCCCGACGTGTTCGCTCACCCGGATGTCGAGAAACGCGTCGGTCGTGTCTCCACCGTCTGAGACGGTCACCTTGATCACGTGGTCCCCCGCGGTCGGCTTGCCCCACGTCACAGATGGAGCCGACGGACCTTCCCTGGTCCCATCGACGTACCAGGCATAGGTGAGGTCATCGTTGTCCGGGTCGGTGGCATCGACGGAGAACACAATCGAATCATCGGTCGTCGGATCTTTCGGCGACGCAGTGATGCCGCCCACTTCCGGAGCCTCGTTCGATTGCCAAACGACGTTCGTGACATCGGCCGACCATGTCCCCAGTGTCGGGCAACCATCTCCCCAAGCCGTCGTCCGGTCCTTTTCCTTCGCGCAGTAGACACCATCGAAGGTGTAGAGATCAAAGTCGCCGGCAAGACGCCCCTCGGGCAGGATCGATCCCGCGATCGTGCCCCGCTGGTCCGGCCAGATCTCCGGTAGCGCACATGTCAGAGTCCAGTCCTCCGTGCCACACCGCCACGTGAGTCCCGGTCCTTCCTTGTACCCCCATGCCTCGGCATAGAAGTCGAATTCGACGTCGAACGCTCCGGTCGCCCGATCGAGCGGGCCACTGAATGTGCCGTCGATCACGCCTATCTCGGCGTACCACGTCACCGGCTCGTAGATGCCACAGACGTGATCGCCCGGCACCGTGTGGCTGCCTTCGCCGCTACCGCTGAAGCTTCCGCTGATCGTTCCCTCGACGAAGTCGGCTTCGATGTGGATCGGGCCTCCGATGATCGGTGGAACCGCAACGACGCACGTGTCGAGATCCTGACGGACGAGTTCCCAGGAACCGTCGAGGGTGACTTGCGCCGGTGTGTCGGCAAACGCCGCTCGCACAGGATTCGCCATCAGAACAGTGGAACAGAACAACGCCGCTGCAAGGCCAATCGATGCAACCAGCAGACACCTGCCGGTGATCCGGCCGATCGTCTGCATCGTCGGGTTCCGACGCATCCCTGACTTCTTTCTGCAGGATGACGAGCGGAGACGACCTATCGACCGTCTCCGCTCGTCGATCATGCCTCGCCCGTCTGGCCACCGCTACGGGCAAAAGTCCATGACTCATCCGGATACCGGATGGACGCGGTCCGTCGCCTCGCTACGCTCGGACGCATGGCAACACTCTTCACGAAGATCATCGAAGGTGAGATCCCCGGACGGTTCGTCTGGCGCGACGATCGAGTGGTGGCGTTCCTCACGATCGCGCCGCTGGCCCCGGGCCACGTTCTCGTCGTTCCGATCCAGGAAGTCGACCACTGGATCGACCTCGATCCCGACGTGCTTGATCACCTCATGCGGGTCTCACAGACGATCGGGGTAGCCGTCGACCAGGCGTTCTCGCCGGAGAAAGTCGGGATGATGATCGCCGGCCTCGAGGTGCCCCACGTCCACGTCCACGTGGTGCCCATGGATACCGTGCGGGACCTCGATTTCGCAAACGCCGACCCGGACGCTTCCGCCGATTCGCTCGACGACGCGGCCGAGCGAATCCGTGCCGCGCTGGCTGGTCTCGATGGTGCCCAGGAACCCGACTGACATCCCTCCGTCTCGCTATCCTGCGGGCATGCCGTCCGCCACCTTCACCGAAAACGTTGAGATCGATGCCGCCCCGGGTGACGTCTGGGATCGACTGCAGGAGCCAAGCATCTGGGAATCGGTTGGGCCGGTGCAGAAGGTCTGGGACCCCACGATCGAAGATGGTGTGCTCCTGGGGTTCAAGTGGTCGACCGACATCGGCGGGAAGGTCTACAAGGGCGTGGGTACAGCTCTCGAGCACGATCGACCCGACCGATACGTGCTCGACCTCGACGCAGGTGAGATGGCAGGCAAGGTCGCTGCGGACCTCTCCCCCGGCAATCCCGGAGGGACGGCCGCCGAGGTCTCCATCGAACTCCGATCGAAGGGCATGCTCTCGTCGCTGTTCTTCCCTGCGATCAAGAACGCCGTCGGTTCCGGGTTCCCGGAGCAGGTGGCCGACATGGGTGT
>JAYEIJ010000122.1:0-2575 GCA_034660035.1 Actinomycetota bacterium
GCGACCTCCGCCAACTGGCACTGGGGTCGCCCGGCGGCGTCGCCGTAGCTGCATCGGCTTCGGAGGCGATTCCGGCCATCGTCGACGTCATCGAGTCCCGGGTCCGAGGTGCATGGCCGACCTGACCGGGTCGACAACCGCGACCGCAGTTATCGGGCTCGCACCGGTTCCACGACGCTCTCCAACGGATGCTTCCGCCGGTGGGGAAGCACATGTGCCTGATTGTGCGTGTCTCGTTGCGTGTTCGCCGAGTTGGTCTTTGTGCTCTGGCGGGTGGCGTGGATATGTTGTCATATCGTGGTGGTTGCAGATTGTGTGTCGCCAAGATCGTCTGCTCAACGGTCTATTCGGGTGACAGGCCATTTCGGGAGCGTGTCATGCGAAAGCCGCAGCAGATCCCTTCCCCAGAGTTCTCGCGGTTCGTCAAGGAAGCTGAGCCCCGTTTGTCATATGCGTTCTACGCGGCGTACGGACCGGAGGTCGGCGCTGATGTCACCGCTGAGGCACTGGCGTATGCCTGGGAGAACTGGACTCGCATCCAGGCGATGGATAATCCGGCCGGATACCTGTATCGGGTCGGTCAGAGCAAGGCGCGCTGGTACCACCGGCCCCGGGCCTATTTCCCACCACCCGAGCGCTCCGTCATCCCTGAAGTCGAGCCGAAGCTCCCGAAGGCATTGAAGCAGCTGACCCGAAGCCAGCGGACGTCGGTTGTCCTGGTACACGCGCTGGGGTGGACCGAGGAAGAGGTCGCTGCGCTCACCGGACGGTCTCGTTCAACGATCCGTACGCATCTGGAGCGCGGCCTCACGCGACTTCGACACGAGTTGGAGGTGACGATCGATGCGTGATCTACACACGGAGCTTCGTGACTACGTCGAGTCGACGATCGAGCGAGTCGATGTCGAAGATGTGATCGCCGCTGTCTCGATGGGACACGTACCTGAGACGCGATCGAATCGCCGCCTCCGTCCGATCTGGGCGTTCGGTGCCGGTGTCGCAGCGGTTCTGGTCGTGCTCGGCGCGCTTCCGCTGCTCTACGGGACGTTGAACGACGGTGAGCCGGACGCCGCGGTGACGATCCCAACGACAACGGCGGCAACGGCACCAACGACCCTTCCCACTCCTTCTCCGACGCAAGCGGTCCCCGTCACCCCGCTGGGAGAGACGGTCGGGTCCTTTGCCTTCGGTGCCGTCGTGGCAACGGATGATGCGGTATGGGCGGCTATCCGGGGCGGGGCCATCCGGTGGGACAAGGCCACCGGCGAAGCAACCGTTCACACAGATGACGCCTTGCCGCTCGATGCAGCCTGGCAGATCGCAGAGGCGCCAAACGGCGACATATGGATGGGCAATCAAGGGTGGATGGCCCGGTTCGACGGTGAGTGGACCCTCTTCGAATTCGACGAGACGAACCCGCCGATGGGCCTTGAGGGCTTCGATGCCGGAGGCAACGCGTGGTCCGTGGGGCCGATGTCCACGATCGGCCGCTTCGACGGTTCCAGTTGGGAGACCTTCGCTCTTCCCGAACCTGAGCAGTCCGTCGACCCGTTCAGCCTTGCGGTCGCACCCGACGGAACCGTGTGGGTGATTGCGGGGATCTCCGAGCCGGATGCTTCCACACGAATCATCTATGAGTTCGACGGCGAGACCTGGATCGCGCATGATGAGCTGAGAGGGATTGGGGGATACGGTGCGTCGATAGTCGTTGACCCGGCTGGGGGAGTCTGGGTCGGTCCTACCGGAACGGTTGGCGACCCTTCGGCAGCGGGGATAGCGCACTTCGATGGAACCGACTGGAGGCTATACACCACAGACGACGGCCTTCTCGACAACCGCAGCTTCGTCACCGGCGCAGCTGACGGGGTCGTATGGGCGAGTTCCGAACGGGGGTTCTCCCGATTCGACGGATCGGTGTGGACCGCCTATCCCGACACCGACGTCCACCGCCCGGGATCCGTGGACCCCCACGGCATGCTTTGGATGCCGACGTCGGATGGCGTGATCGGATTCGACGGTGTGGAAACGGTTGTCTTCGACGCCCCCACGATCGGTCAGCGCCCGACCGAGACGGCCGAACCGACCGGTGCGTGGAGTCCAATCCTTGCGGAGACGGTCGCAGGTGCGGAGCCCGCAACGGTCGATTGTCCGACGACAAGCGAAGGAGATGCGAGCGTCCCCCAGAGTCGTCAGGCCACCGGATGGGCCGGACTGCTCTCAGGCGTCTTTGATGCCGCAACGGGCAACGTGCTGTTCGTTGACAAGTCAGGGGACACCTGGGCATTCGACGTTTGCACGAACACGTGGTCGGCGCTGACGCCGGAAGGAAGCCCGTGGACGAGCACCGGACGGGAAGGCTTCCACCAGGGGTTCGTGTATGACGCCGACTCGGCGCGGACGATCGGCTTGGGGTACTCCGGCAAGGTGGCGGTCTTTGACAGCAACGAGAATGTCTGGGAGTTCCGCGACCACGAACGCGGGGGTGAGGTCCTGGGCGTGGTCTATCACCCGCCGTCGGGGCTGATCGCGACGATGATCGACGGGTCGCTGTGGACGTACGAGGTTGAGGGAGATG
>JAYEIJ010000123.1:0-2573 GCA_034660035.1 Actinomycetota bacterium
GATGTGTCGTCAAGGGCTGATCCTCCGAGGCGGTGGGGCAACCGCGCCATGATATGCGGAGCCGTGCGGTCAGGCAGGATCGACCGGTGGAACGAAACGACACTCTCCCCGAAATGGACATACTGTCCACCGAGAATGATATATTGTCCACCATCTCGAAGAGAGTGAGGCCTACCAATGACCAACCAACCATTGCCGAAAACCAGTCCCGGCAGAGACAGCATCGCTGTCGCTGCCCGGAGCCTCAGCAAGACATACGGCGACACGGTTGCCGTTCGTGGCCTGAGTTTCGACGCACGCGCCGGTGAGGTGATGGGTTTGCTTGGCCCCAATGGGGCCGGCAAGACGACAACCATCAAGATGCTGACAACGCTGCTTCCGATCGAAACGGGATCAGCGACGATTGTCGGTTTCGATGTCGCAACGCAGTCGGATGCCGTTCGACGGGTGATCGGCCTGGCAGGTCAGGCCGCCGCGGTTGACGAGAAACTCACGGCCCGTGAGAACCTCGAGATGTTCGGCCGCCTCTACAAGATCCCGAAAACCGAACGGAAGCGGCGGATCGATCACCTGATCGAACGCTTCGACCTGGGCGACTTCGCGAACAGGATCGCCGAGACGTATTCGGGGGGCCAGCGCAGGCGCCTCGATGTTGTCGCAAGTTTGATTGCAGCGCCACCCGTGCTCTTCCTCGATGAACCGACGACCGGCCTTGATCCTCGCAGTCGCACAGAGTTGTGGGACGAGATAGGTGAGCTTGCAGCGCAAGGAACCGCCGTCGTGCTCACTACGCAGTACCTCGAGGAAGCTGATCGGCTCTCCGACCGCATCGTCATCATCGACGAAGGGGTCATGAAGGCATCCGGCACGAGCGCTGAGCTCAAAACGAACCTCGAACGGGATATGTTCGAAGTGCACGTCACCTCGTTGGAGGATCTTGATCGCGCAATCGAGGTCACCGAACGAATCGCCCCGGGTGTAGCGAGCGATATCGAAGACCTCCTCCTTCAGATTCCGGTAGCCGACGGTTCGAGCCAGAGCCTCATCGTGCTCAGGGAACTCGACACCGCCGGTATCCCGATCTCCGATTTCCAGCTCAGACGGCCGACACTCGACGACGTCTTCCTGACACTCACCGAAACCGGAGGCAACCGATGACAACGACCCTTGCCGCCCACTCAAGCAAGCCAGGATTAGCGGAACGCCTCAGAGGGACTCTTCAGGACATCGTGACCATGACCTGGCGTGATCTCATCCGGACTCTCCGTCAGCCCGAGATGCTGACGTTCGCCGTGATCATGGGTGTGTTCTTCCTGCTGCTGTTCTACTACGTCTTCGGTGGCGCCATCGGGGCGGGGACGGGCGTGGACTACATTCAGTACCTCGTTCCAGGCATCTTCGTGATCACGACGCTGACCGGCGCACAACAGACGGGCACCGGTCTCGCTACCGATCTGTCACAGGGGGTGACCGACCGATTCCGATCCCTCCCGATGAGCCAATCGGCGGTCCTTGGCGGACGCACGATCGCGGACGCGTTGAGAAACACGATCAGCGTTGTGCTCGTTGTACTCGTGGGCTATCTGCTCGGGTTCCGGTTCGCGTCCGTCGGTGGCGCGATTGGTGCGACTGCTCTCAGCGTTGGTATCGGCTTCTCCTTTTCATGGATGAACGCCGCAATTGCCGCCAAGGTGAAAAGCGCTGAGATGGTCGGCATGCTGAGCATGTTCTGGCTATTCCCGCTGATGTTGGCGAGCACTGTGTTCACTCCGGCAGAACAGATGCCGGGTTGGCTTCAGGGTTTCGCCAAGTGGCAGCCGATCTCCGTGGTCGCCGATGCAGCTCGGGATCTGAGCAACGGCGTCCCGGCCGGTGATGTCGTCGTGTGGTCGGTAGTGTGGATCATCGCCTTGCTGGCCGTGTTCGTACCAATCTCGGTCGCTGTGTATCGGAGGGGATGATGGCTGAGACAGCAACCGACCGAATCATCGATGCCACGTTTGGCCTTGTGGCGGAGAGCGGCATCGGAGCCGTCACGATGACACAGGTCGCGGACCGGGCAGGTGTAGCCAGGCAAACGCTCTACAACCACTTCTCCGACGTTGAACAGATCATCGTCACCGGGATCGAACAGTACGCGCAAACGGGTTTCGCCCACCTGGTGGATCTCCTCGAAGCGACCGGCACGGCCGAAGCGAAGATGGAGTTGCTGGCTCGCTACACCGTCGCGCAGGGGAGCCACGGACACGGGGTCGAGGACGTTCGCAGCGCTCTTTCTCCTGAGGCCCGCGCCCATCTCGATCGGCACCAGAGCGACTTCAGGACCCTGGTCGCATCGATCATTGCGAGCGGCATGGCCGACGGGTCGTTCGATCCCGGCCTCGACCCCGATCGTCACGCCGTGTTGGTTCAGGGCCTGCTCCTGTCCGCCTCGGACCTTGCTGCCGCCGGCGGCGATCCCGCCGAAGTCGCGGGGCTGGTCTCGGATTCGATTCTTCGGGTGCTACGGGCGTCCTGAGCTCCGGTAGCCTCTGGCTGTCGAGCTCAGAGGTCGTAGCAAATCGAAAGAGGAC
>JAYEIJ010000124.1:0-6012 GCA_034660035.1 Actinomycetota bacterium
CCACCGCCGCCCGGGGTGAGAACTCGAAGGCGATCACCCGGTTCGACTTCGATGGTGCACTTGCCCGCGAGCCGCTGTCTGGAACCGCCGCGGATCAGCCAGTCTTCGCCCACGGCGCCCGGCTCTCCCCCCTGAAGCCCCCACGGCTGGAGGCGTCGTCGTTCGCCCATGAGCGAGACGGTGGCGGGTGCGAGGAACTCGATCTCTCGTTCGATCCCCTCTCCGCCCGGATATCGTCCACGACCCCCCGACCCCGAGCGGAGACGGTAGGTGACGATCCGGAACGGGTAATGCGCCTCGAGGGATTCAACCGGTGTGTTCTTGGTGTTCGTCATCCCGGTGTGGATCCCCGACTGGCCGGGGCTGCCGGGCCGACCACCCTGACCGCCGCCGACCGTCTCGTAGTAGGCGAAGTCGTCGTTGCCGATCAGCACGTTGTTCATCGTGCCCTGGCTCGCCGCAGGCACCCGGTCCGGTGCCGCCTGGGCGAGGGCTCCGAGCAGCACATCGGCGATCCGTTGACTCGTCTCAACGTTGCCGGCTGCGACGGCGGCTGGACGCGCTGCATCGACGATCGTCCCCGGCTGCGTGGTGAGGGTTACCGGCCGGTAGCACCCGCCGTTCGCGGGGATCGTCGGATCGGTGGCGACCCGGACCGCGTAGTAGAGGCACGATCGAGTGACGGCCTGCACGGCGTTGACGTTCCCCGCGATCTGAGGTGTGGTGCCGGCGAAGTTCGCGTCGATGTGGTCTCCGTCGATCGTCACCATCGCAGTGATCGGGAGGTCCTCATCACCCCATTCGAGGAAGTCGGTGAACCGATAGACCCCATCGGGGAGGTCGCCGATGGCTGCTGCAGTCCTTCTTTCTCCGTAGGACAGCAGCGCCGCGGTGACCGAGTTCCATCGGTCGATGCTCTCGGAAGTGACCAGGCGCTCGATCCGCAGTGCGCCCGCCTCGTTCGCTCCCATCTGGGCGGAGAGGTCACCGAGGCGCTCGGTGGGTGTTCGCGTCGCCGTGAGGAACGGGTCGATGAAGGATTCGATCCACGCACCGTCGCGGACCGCCGGCATCGGCGGAACGATGTGTCCTTCCTGCTCGACCCGGGTGGCGTGAGCCGGCATCGAACCGGGGGCTTCCCCTCCGACGTCGGCATGGTGAGCACGATTCGCTACCCACGCAACGAGTTGACCATCGACGAAGACCGGGCGAACGAGGGTGAGGTCGTTGAGATGAGTCCCTCCCTCGTACGGATCATTGACGGCGAAATGCGTTCCCGGTTCGACGTCGGTTCCGAATCGTTCGAGCATCGCAGCGACCGAGGCCGGCATCGACCCGAGGTGGACGGGGATGTGCTCGGCCTGGGCGAGCATCTCGCCCGACGGATCGAACAGCGCTGCGGAACAGTCGGCCCGTTCCTTGATGTTCGGTGAATAGGCGGTTCGTCGCAGCACGATCCCCATGTCGTCTGCGATGGCCTCCAGCCGATTCCTCGCCACTTCGAGCGTGATCGGATCCACGGTCACCAGGTCATCTCCAACGCCCCGGTATGGGAGACGATGGCCTGCTCCCCCGGACCGATCCAGGTTGTCGCCTCGCGTTCCTCAATGACGGCCGGTCCCGCGATCATCGTTCCAACCGTGAGACCCGCTCGTCGCCACACGCTCGCCTCGGTCGGGCCGTTGCTCGTGATGACAGTCCTCGTCCCGATGCGAGCCTCGCCGTCGGGTGACCAGGAGAAGGCGTTCTCCGGTCTGATCGCCGGTGACCCGGTCACGGTCGCGCGGATCGTGACCACTTCGATCGGATCGTCCGGGCGGGCGAATCCGTTGCGCTCTCGATGCAACGCGTGGAAACGATCGGCGAGCTCCTCCCACCCGTCGCCGGCAGCGTACGGGACGGTGACTTCGTGGGACTGTCCGAAGTAGCGCACGTCGGCGAGGGTCTCGAGGGTACCGGTCGGCATATGCCGGGAAGCCTCGGACCCGAGACGGACGATCTCGGGATCCGGATCCTCCCCCTCGCTGAGGAGGATGCTCTGAGCCAGATCGATCCTCGGTGGGCTGAGCAGCAACCCCACAGCGGAGAAGACCCCGCCGTGAGGAGGGATGATCACCCCTGCCATGTCGAGCGATCGGGCCAGAGCGGTGGCGTGAAGGCCCCCGGCCCCGCCGAAAGCGACGAGCCAGGCATCGCGGGGATCCGCTCCCTGCTCGATCGAGACCGTTCGGATCGCCCCGGCCATGACTTCTTCCACGACCCGAACGATGCCGAGAGCGACCTCTTCAACAGTGAACCCGAGAGGTTCCCCGAGATCGGCGAGAGCGGCCTCGGAGAGTGCTCGGTCGATCGTGAGTCGACCGCCGAGGGAGGCGTCGGGAGCGATCCTGCCAAGGGCAACGTTCGCATCGGTGGCGGTTGTTTCGTCTCCACCTCTCCCGTAGCAAGCCGGCCCGGGCTCTGCCCCTGCACTCCGGGGGCCGACACGAAGCGAGCCGCCCGGGTCGATCCAGCCGACGCTTCCACCTCCCGCTCCAACGGTGTGGATAGCGGCCGACGGCATCCGGCAGGGGTATCCGGCGACGGCCCGCTCGTAGGAGATCTCCGGCCTGCCGTCCTGGACACGGCAGACGTCCGTTGAGGTGCCGCCCATGTCGAACGCGATGATGTGGTCCCGACCAAGAGCGGACCCGATCGCCGCTGCGGCAACGACGCCACCGGCAGGGCCCGAGAGCAGGATGGATGCGGGAAGAGCCACCGCGTCCGACCCGCTGATCAAACCACCCGATGAGCGCATCACTGAGATGGCGTCGGCAAGTCCGCTCGAACGCACGCCGTCCTCGAGTCCGGCGAGGTAGTCGGCGACAACCGGCGTGAGGTATGCGTTCAGGACGGTGGTTGAGGTTCTCTCGAATTCACGGAACTCGGCCACGACATCGCTGGACAGTGAGACGGCAGCATCCGGTGCCAGCCGGGCCACCTCGCGCCCTATCTCCTGTTCGAGCGACGGGTCCTCGTAGGAACGCAGCAGGCTGACGGCGACGGCTTCGCATGTGACAAGATCGGCGTCGGAGAGATCCGAGACGCGGTTACGCCTCTCGACGAGTGGCTCCGGTCGATCGGCAAAAGGGTCGTAGAGGCTCGGGCGATCCTGGCGCCCGATCTCGATGACGTCTTCGAAACCGGGGGACGTCACCAACAACGTCCGCGCCCCGGTTCGTTCGAGCAGAGCGTTCGTTGCGGCTGTTGTCCCGTGGAGGAACGCATCGACGCGGTCGACAAGTTCCGCTGCTCCCTCGAGGACGGCTTCGCTCTGATCGGCCGTGGTTGGGAGCTTCGCCGTCCTGATCCTGGAGCCGTCCCAGAGGAACAGATCCGTGAACGTGCCGCCGACATCGACTCCGAGGATCATGAGGGCGCGCTCCGGGCGCAGGCGACAGACCACAAACAACAGACGGACAGGTGTTTGCAGGAATCCCGCCGTGGTCTGTGGGCTATTGTCGGTGGTTCGTGACCGCTTGCCGTTCTCCTCAAGGCACTAGCCTCTTGAGGGATCATGGCAGTACAGATATCCAATACGCCTAACCCCAATGCTCTCAAGTTCACCGTCGGCGTCGATGTCGGTGGTCCCGCCACCTTCGTTGCCGGCAGCGAGATCGACGATCCCGCGTTCGCTTCTCTGGTCGCCATCGACGGCGTCACGAGCGTGTTCATGACGGCCGACTTCGTGACGCTGTCCAAGACGCCGGACACGTCGTGGGACGTGATCGCTCCACAGGCGACCGGGATCCTCGAGGAGCGATTCGGAGACCGGTAGACGGTCAGGGCCGCCGTCCCCTCACGATGATCCAGGGGAGCGTCAGAACGATGGGGAACCGCGTCGGCCGTTGCAGCGACGCATTCATCCGATCGAGCAGTCGATCGAGTGAAGGCGGGACGAGTGCCGCCGTCCCCGGCCAGATCCCGGAGCGAACCGCCTCAACCCCCTCTGCGGCGGATCCGATCACCGCGACAGGGAGGTCGGCCTTGGTCTCGGTCACGTCCCGCAGGCCGGCGCGCACAGCGTCGACGCCCAACCCGTCGGCTGCTCGGTATCGGTAGCGGGCATCGGCCGACACCCGGGGGTCGTTCCGGTAGAACAACCCGTAGCGCCGGGCCGCCGGCATCGAACCGGTGAGCGCCTTCGCATCGATATCTCCGAGCCAAACGGTGCCGTCGGATCGGACCACCCGCATCGCCTCTTCCACCACCGAACCGACCTCGGCCGGGGTCTCCCATGCCGAGAGGATCACAGCAGAGTCGAACGAGTCAGCATCGAAACCGGTCTCACTCGGAGTGGCGCCGACCGGCACCGGACCGACGCCCAGCGTCGCCACACCCGATGCCATGCCTCCTGTGGGTTCGGGAAGCTGATCGGCGAGTACCTCAGCGTGAGGACCGATCAGGAGTGAGTCGGTACCTCGTGCGGCCCCCAGGTCGATCATGGTCGAGGTCCAGGCATCGCGGAGAGTTCGCTGTTGCTGCATGAAGGCCAGCGTAGTTGTTGCTCGACGTGGTTCGGCGTCCTACGCACCGGGGATCGTGTCGGATCGCATGACGACCGGCCAGCGGTTGCCGGACCGGTCACCGACGGTGAACACAACCCGCCACGCAGGACCGGCGGCGCCGGACTCGATCACCTCGGCGTTCTCGTCGAACATTCCGGCGTAGTCGAGCGTGGCTGTGATCGCCTCGTCGTGGGCCTGCCCGTCGGTCTCCATCCAACCGTTGATGGCGTGGTACACCGGTGGAAGGATCGGAATCGGGAGTTCCGCGATCGCCGTTTCGCCTTCCTCGACGGCAATCAGCACGTCGACGGCGCGCACAGGGCCGCGAACGAAATCACCGTCGGGTTCCTCAGTAAGGCTCCGGAAGACCACAGAGACCGCATAGCCGCCGACAGTCGGCCGCAGGTCGAACGCACGTGCCCACTCGACATACGAGATACCGCTCCCATCACCGTTCGGCAGGTTCGGAACCACCGCATCGTTGACGAACGCCGAGGCCAACTCCTCCGGGATCGGCCCGTCGACGGTGAAGTAATCGGTGACGAACCACTCCGCTCGAGCGACGGCGGCCAACTCCGCGACGACGGGTTCGACCGCCATGAGGTCCGCTTCCGACAGAACGGCGGTCGTCGTCGACGATGGCTCGGTTCCCGCCACAATGCCTTCAGAGGTGGTCGTCTCGATCGGCGTCGCCAGTGTCGGCTGGTCCCCGTGGCCGGGGGAGGTGAGCCAGCGGATCCCGACGAACCCAACGACAATCGCGATGATGACGGCGGCGACCATGTACAGCGTCTTCACGCGCCCATAGCGATGCTCGGTCAGGAGCGTGCTCCACGGGATCTCTTCGTATTCGTCCATGTCACCCCTCCGGGATACGTAGTCGTTGGCCTGGGAAGATCAGATCCGGGTTGTCGCCGACGAGGTCCCGGTTCGCCGCGTAGATCGCTCGCCAGAAACGTGCGATGTCGGCACTTGAGGGGTCAGCGCTGCCGCCCTCGCGAAGGACGAAAGTCGCTATGCGCCACAGACAGTCTCCCGGTTCGACGACGTAGGTCGTGGTGCTCGGCTGTGTGCGTTCAGTTCCCACTCGTGATCTCCCAACCGATCGGTCGGACGGTGACGTGGCGGCCGGGGCTTCGGCCTCGTCGGCCGGGGTGTCGGTCGCATCCACCGGAGGCGCCGTCTCGTCGACGAGACGAACGATCGGTGGGGCGATCGCTGCGGTTGCAGGCCTGGGACGGGCGAGGACCGCCGTCAGGCTCGCCATCATCAGCAGGACGGCCAGTGGGCGCACCGGGATCGGGAGTCGGACCGTCGCAAGCCGGCGTGCGAGTCCCGGCAGAGAGCCGAGCACCCCGAACGTCAGAGTGACGGCCGCGACACCGGAACAGAGGACCATGGCGGGTTCCATGGCTCGAACGTACAGTAAAACGCAGATAACATCAATAGGTGTGAATTAGCAGTC
>JAYEIJ010000124.1:6112-16332 GCA_034660035.1 Actinomycetota bacterium
ACTACGGACTACTGCCGGCGGAGCCGGCCTCATCCACCGATGTAGGACATCTCCACTTTCGGGAGTCCGAGGGAGACGCCGGTGCGCTCTTCGCTGTAGCGATCGGAGCGCGCCTGCCACACCGCGGTGATCAACTCGACGAGTTCTTCGTTCGTCGCACCTGATCGCAGGGGATCTCGCAGATCGGTTCCCTGTGTTGCGAACAGGCATGTGTAGATCGAACCATCCGCCGAGAGGCGCAGGCGTGTGCACTCGCCGCAGAAGGGCTTCGACACGGACGCGATCACGCCGATCTCTCCTTGTCCGTCGCGATATCGCCACCGGTTCACGACCTCACCCGGGTAGTTCGGATCGATCGGGTCCAACGGCCACTCACTCGCGATGGTCGCGAGGATCTGGTCTGCGGTGACCACGTCCTTCATCTTCCAGTCGTTCGACGATCCGACGTCCATGTACTCGATGAACCGCACGATGTGACCGGTCCCGCGAAAGGCCCCGGCGATGTCAACGATGGTTTCGTCGTTGAGGCCTCTCCTGACGACGGTGTTGATCTTGACGGGTGTGAGTCCCGCATCCTTCGCAGCGTCGATCCCTTCGAGGACGCGGGCGACGGGGAAGTCCACGTCGGCGGCTCCGCGGAAACTGGTGTCGTCGACGGCGTCGAGGCTCACCGTCACCCGATCGAGGCCGGCATCGGCGAGGGCCGAGGCGTGACGGGCGAGCGTGCTGCCGTTCGTCGTCATTGCGACGTCCGAGATTCCCTCCACAGCAGCGACTTTGGCCACGAGATCGTCGAGGTCGTGACGCAACAGCGGCTCACCCCCGGTGAGTCGGACCTTCTCGACTCCGAGGCCCGCGAACAGTCGAACGAGGCGTTCAATCTCCTCGAACGTGAGGATCTCGTCACGAGGGAGATAGACGTGATCCCGGTCGTACACGTCACGGGGCATGCAGTACGCGCAACGGAAGTTGCAGCGGTCCGTGACGGACACGCGCAGGTCTCGTAGCTCTCTGTCGTGTGCGTCGCGAAGCATGACTAGGAAGCTAACAGCGGACAGCGGACAGCGGGGATCGTGCTCCGTCCTCCGACAGGGCCCGGCTGTTGGCTGCTATCTCGCGAGGTCGAGGAATTCATTCCGGGTCCGGGAGTCGCTCTTGAACGTCCCGCGCATCGCGCTCGTGATCATGGCGCTCTCCTGTTTCTGGACGCCGCGCATCATCATGCAGAGATGCCGACCTTCCATGACGACGGCGACGCCGTGCGGGTCCAGGATGTCGGTCAAGGCATCCGCGACCTGGTTCGTCAACCGCTCCTGGACCTGGAGTCGGCGCGCGAACACGTCGACGATGCGTGCGATCTTCGACAATCCGATGATCTTGCCCTTCGGGAGATACGCGACCGCGGCTTTGCCGAAGAACGGGAGCATGTGGTGCTCGCACATCGAGTAGAACTCGACGTCCTTAACGAGGACCATCTCGTCGGCGCCTTCGGCGTCGAACACGGCGTTGTTCACGACTTCTTCGAGGGACGTCGTGTACCCGCTCGTCAGGAAGTCCATGGCCTTCGCCACACGCAGCGGAGTACGAACCAGACCCTCGCGCTCCGGATCCTCTCCGATCTCTATGAGTTGTTGGCGGACGAGGCTCTCGAGTTTCGGCGCGTACACGTCGACGACGTCGTCGAAGTCCTCTGGTGCCCGGGGTGAGTACGGGGTGCTGAGTTGAATCGCCATGACGGGACGAACCTCTCCGTGGCCGATTTGTTCCGCGATCTCCGAAGTCGTCCGGCCGTCTCCCGGATGAACCCAGTCGGGAGCAACCTCCGCGATCGGGATCGCCACGTGGGCAACCGTCGCGGCCGACGGATCGGGAAGGACCCATCCTTCGACGTCGAGTACGACGTTTTCGTAGTAGGCGATGTCGAGGTCGATCCGCCTCGGGGCGTTCGGATCATCGCTGCGCTCACGCCCCAGTTCGGCCTCGATCAACCGCAGAGCCTCGCGCAGTTCGACCGGCTCCAGTTCTGTGCAGACGTATGCGGCGGCGTTGAAGAAGTCTGGTGCGTCTTCCGGGCCTCCAATCGACGGACTCTCATAGAACCCGCTCACCCGTTCAACGGTGATGTGGGCAGTTCGGCGGAGCATCCGGATCGCTTCGGGGAGATTGAGCTCTTTCTCGATGTTCGATCCGATCACAACGATCGCGTGGGCTGTTCCGTCACGCATTGCCGTCACCTCCGCTTCGTGTTCGATAGATCGTGATCCCGACGGATCGGGCGTGCCGGAGCGCACCGGGCTTCTCGACGGTCATCTCGACCGCCGCGACGCGCTGATCCGCATCGAGGCAGATCTCGGCGAGTTCGGCAACAAGGCGCTCGACGAGCATGGGTTCGCCCTGCTCGACGAAGGCGATGAGTTGCTTCGTGATCGTCCGGTAGTTGACGGCATCGTCGATGTCGTCGCTTGTTGCTGCGTCGCGGGTGTCCACCCAGAGCGTGGCGTTGATCAGTATGTCCTGACGGTGAACCCTCTCATCCGGGTTGATCCCAAGGATCCCCGAGACAACAAGATCCCTGATGTGAATCTGATCGAGTGAATTGCTCATGTCGGTTTCCACCTTCGGCCCTGCTCGCGGCTGGCAGCTCGCAGCTGGTAGCTCACGTCAGATGCCCTCCACCGTCGACCCGGACGATCTCACCGGTGATGAAGTCGTTCTCCAACAGCGAGAGAACCGTCGCGACGACCGGCTCAGTTCCGCCGACCCGACCGAGCGGCAGGTCGATGGCAAGCCTCGCGGCGTAGGAGTCGTCTTCTTGGGACGGCGGGAGGATGACTCCCAGGGCGACAGCGTTGACCCTGATCCGGGGGGCGAGTTGTAGCGCTGCCGTCTTCGTGAAGGTATCGATCCCGCCCTTCGCCACGATGTAGCTGAAGTGCTCTCGATAGGGAGTCTCGGTCCGGACGTCCGTGATGTTCACAACGGCACCGGCAAGGTCTTCGGGGAGTGCTTTCGCGAACGCCTGTGTCGCGAACACCGGGGACGCCAGTGTCAGATCGAGCGCCGCCCGCC
Source organism: Actinomycetota bacterium (assembly GCA_034660035.1). GTDB lineage: Bacteria > Actinomycetota > Acidimicrobiia > Spongiisociales > UBA5794 > JAHEEL01. The sequence continues at coordinate 9,182 of JAYEIJ010000124.1, forward strand.
AGGCATCGACGGTCACGTCTGTGATCGTGTCCGAAGGGAACCCGGAAGCGCTGTTGACGAGGATCGACGGTGTCCCGAGCGACTGCTTTGTGAGATCGACGAGCATGGCGGCCTTCCTAGGATCCGAGAGATCGACCGATCCGACGGTGGCCCGTACCCCCAGCTTCCGTGCTTCGTCGGCAGTTCGTTCGGCGGGTTCGGCGGACCGGTTGTAGTGGATGAACACGTCGACGCCGGATCGAGCGAGCCCAAGCGCTATGGCGCGTCCGACGCGAACACCGCCTCCCGTCACGATCCCGATTCTTCCTTGTAGATCCATGATGCTGAGCGTAACCAGCCGGCGACCGATCAGCTTCCCGGATCTGAGGTATCCGATGCCGGGACGGGTTGAGCGCATCCCTTGCCCCATGACCGCCTATCCTGGCGGCCGTGAGCAAACTAGACCCGAAACACGGACGATGGATCCTCCCGGTCGTTGTCGCGGCACTGATCGGATTCACGTACCTGTTCGTCACCGCGCTGCCTCCGGCGGAGATCCCCGTCGGCACCACGACCACGGCCGCCGGTTCGGACACCACCACGTCGGTTCCCGACGAGACCACGACGACCACACTCCCTGCCGACATCGCTGCGTTCCTCCGCCTCGCGGACGAGTACGAAGCCACCGCGAAATCGATCGCCAATGACATCGACGACGCGAATACCGCGTGGGAGAACAGAGAGGGCGACGTTCCGTCGTTCGTCGACACACGGGATGCGTTCGGAGCCGCGAAGGTCGAGGCGCAGTCGCTGAGCGAATCCGTCGCTGCGACGAGTCCGCCCGACGCCTATTCCACCGTCTGGCCGGATACCGTGACAGCGGCAGCCACGCTCCCACCCGGCATTGATGCGATCCTCGAAGGCCTTGCGGCCCCCGATGACGGCACGGCCCGGCGCGAGGCCGTCGACGCCTACGAGACGCTCACTGAGGAGTTCATCGCCACACTCGACGTCGTAAGAGCCGCGACGCCGTAGGCCATTGCCCGTGACACACTCCTAGCGGCTAAGCGCGATCGTTTGTGTCTAGGAACACAAATAGTGTGGACGTAGGCACAAACGACGCTATCCGGACTGTCGGTGGGCTACTCGTTTTCCAGGGCGGAACAGATCGTCTTCGTCATGAGGCGTGTCACCACATACGGGTCGGCGTTCGCATTAGGGCGGCGGTCTTCGATGTAGCCCTTCTTCTCTCTGGCAGTCTGCCACGGAATCCGTACCGATGCGCCACGGTTCGATACGCCGTACGAGTACTCGGTCCAAGGTGCCGTCTCGTGCAACCCCGTGAGTCGTCGTTGGATTCCGGCTCCGTAGTTCTCAACGTGTTCGTCGGCCTTCGTCCCGAGCGCCTCGCATGCGGCGATGATCGGTTCGTAGGACTCGCGCATCGCCGCGGTAGAGAAGTTGGCATGCATCCCCGCCCCGTTCCAGTCACCTTCGACGGGCTTCGGGTTGAGGTGAGCGGAGATGTCACAATCCTCCGCAAGTCGGTACAACAGCCAGCGCGCCATCCACAGGTGATCACCGACCGCCACTGGATCGAGCGGTCCGATCTGGAATTCCCACTGTCCGATCATCACCTCAGCGTTGGTGCCGGAGATCTCGAGTCCGGCCTCGAGACACGCCACCGTGTGGTTTTCGACGACATCGCGCCCCCAGATCTCATCTGAGCCGATGCCGCAGTAGTAGCCGCCCTGTGGCGCTGGGTAGCCGCCGATCGGCCAGCCGTGCGGGCGTCCATCTTTGAAGAACGTGTACTCCTGCTCGAGGCCGAACCACGGATCCTGATCCCTGTACGTCTCGTAGGTCTCAGCGCACGCCGCTCTGGTGTTCGATGGATGCGGCTCCATGTCTGGAGTGAGAACCTCGCACAACACCAGCACGTTGTCATCGCCTCGGATCGGATCCGGTCGCACGAAGACGGGACGCAAGACGCAGTCCGACATCTCTCCCGAAGCTTGTTCGGTGCTCGATCCGTCAAAGCCCCACAGCGGCGGCTCTTGCGCCGACGCGACGATCTTGGTTTTCGACCGAAGCTTCGATGTTGGTTTCTGCCCGTCGATCCAGATGTATTCAGCCCGGTACGGCATTGCCCCTCCAGTGATCCAGCGTGGTTGGCGAGGAGCATGGCACATCGCCCTCACCTCCGCACGCATCCGTCCGAGACGCCTACTCCACCGTCCGATCCGACAAGCGCCGACCGAGCAGGATCGGGACCGTTTGTATGGCGGCGAACACGCCGGTGACGAGCACCACGACCGCCACCATCAACCAACGCTGCCATTGCAGATCGTTGCGAATCGCTGTGACAACCTCGGTCGCCTCGCCGGCCGTCGCAGCGTACGAGTCGAGCAACCTCTGGGCCTCCTCGAGTTGACTCTGGAGATCCGTGAGATCATCGGTGATCTCGGCGGTCGCAACGCCGAACTCCTCGAAATCGGACGCGAGAGATGCCAATGGTTCGTCCTGCGCCCGCAACTGCTCCGGCAAGTCGGCGATCGCAGTTTCGAGTTCCGCGACGGCTTCGCCGAACGGGACTTCCGGGTTGTAGTTCACACCCACGAGACTGAGCACGCGCAGCGCATTGTCGATGATCTCAGCGGCGGTCTCGATCGCCGGCATCGCATCGACGACGGCGTCGAGTGCATCCGGTACTTCCACGGTTACTACGACGGCCGATTCAGCGATCACCGTTGCCGCGTCGTCGAACGCAGCAGCGGCAAGCTCCGCCGAAGGTACGAGCGTGTCGAAAGACTCACTCACGATCCCCAGCGTGTCCGCTGCAAGCGCAACCGTCTCGTCGGCCGTCTCGACGGCATCCACAGTGACGGCGAGCGACTGGTCTGCGGACCGGGTCAGAGTCATGACGACGACGATCCCGAGGATCCCGGCGACCAACGACGCGATCAGTCCTCCGATCCCGATGATCGTGAACAAGCGCCCGAGCCGTTGATCGTTCCCGGCGAGTGCCGAGAGACCTTGACTCATCCGAACTCGATGCCCTGCGCAAGGGGGAGTTCGCCGGACCAGTTGATGGTGACGGTCTGGCGACGCATGTACGCCTTCCAGGCATCGGAACCGGATTCTCGTCCGCCGCCGGTCTCCTTCTCGCCGCCGAACGCACCGCCGATCTCAGCACCGGATGTTCCGATGTTGATGTTGGCGATGCCACAGTCGGAACCCATGGGCGACAGGAACGTCTCACCCGCCTGTACCGAATCCGTGAAGATCGCAGACGAGAGACCCTGCACGACGCCGTTGTTGATCTTGATCGCCTCTTCGACCGTGTCGAACTCGATGAGATAGAGGATCGGAGCGAACGTCTCGATCTGCAGGATCGGCGCGTCGACCGGCATCTTGATGATCGTCGGCTCAACGTAGTAGCCCGGGCCGTCGATAACTCCGCCTCCGTAGAGCAACTCTCCGCCCTGTTCCTGGGCGATCCCGACGGCGGCCGAGAAGTTCGAGACCGCGATCTCGTCAATGAGCGGGCCCATGAGATTCGCGTCATCAAGGGGGTCGCCGATCTTCACGGTTCGGTATGCCGAGACGAGGCGTCGCACGATCTCGTCCGAGATGCCGCGCTGCACGATGAGCCTGCGCAGCGACGTGCATCGTTGTCCCGCCGTCCCAACGGCGGAGAAGACCGCTGCTCTGGTTGCCAGGTCCGGATCCGCATCGTCCATGACGACCATGGCGTTGTTGCCGCCGAGCTCGAGGAGTGAACGGCCGAGACGCTTCGCTACGGCGACACCGACTCTCTCACCCATGTCGCACGATCCGGTCGCAGAGATGAGGGGCACCCGTCGGTCGTTGATCATGACGTCGCCGACCTCGGCGCCGGAACCGACGATCAGGTTGAAGACGCCTTCGAACCCCGAGCCTTCCATCGCCCGAGCGGCGAGCTTGGATGTGGCTACAGCGGTGAGCGGTGTCTTCGAGGACGGTTTCCAGATAAGCGTGTCTCCCCCGACTGCCGCGATCATGGCGTTCCAGGCCCAAACGGCGACCGGGAAGTTGAACGATGTGACGATCCCGACCGGACCGAGCGGCTGCCACTGCTCGTACATGCGGTGACGGGGACGCTCAGAGGCGATCGTGAGCCCGTAGAGCTGCCGCGATAGGCCAACGGCGAAGTCGGTGATGTCGATCATCTCCTGGACTTCGCCCTCGCCCTCTGCCTTGATCTTTCCCATCTCGAGGGCGACGAGCGCACCGAGCGGCTCCTGGTACTCGCGCAGCAGATCGCCGATGTCGCGAACGAACTTGCCGCGCTCGGGGGCGGGCAGCATGCGCCACTCCTCGAAGGTGTTCGTAGCCGTCGTGATGACTTTCTCGTAGTCGGCGGTGTCGGCTTTCTTCACAGCGCCGATGCGTTCCCCGGTCGCGGGGTTCTCAACCTCGAGCAGCGACCCTCCGGTCTCAAACCATCCGCCGGCGTAAGCACCGGGATTGACGTCGTCGAGATCGAGTGCGGAGAAGATGGAATCGCGGTTCATGGTGGCCTCCTGGGCTGTCGCAGGAACTCAGTACTGAGTATCAAGTACTCAGCACGCAATGGTACCGGTTGCCCGAAAGCGTCGACTCTCAGCGGGCGGCGATCGTCTCGATCTCAACGACGAAGCCACCGGGGAGTGCCGAGACCTCGACCGTTGAACGTGCCGGCTTGGCGTCACCCACGTACTCGCCGTACACGGCGTTCACGGCTGCGAAGTCGTTCATGTCGGTGACGAAGATCGTCGTCTTGACGATGTCGTCGTAGCTGAGCCCGATGTCGCCGAGGACCGCACCGATGTTGCGCATCACCTGGTCCGTCTGCTCGGTCACGCCACCGTCGACCGCCGAACCCGTCGCGGGGTCGATACCGATCATGCCGGACACGAACACGAGGCCGTGTGCCTCGGTGATGATGCTGTAGGGGCCGAGCGGCTTCGGTCCGCTCGGTGCGTCGTGGATCAGTTTCGGCATGGAGTCTCCCGGTTCGCTCGGGTGACAGTCTACGAACGTCCGCTAGTCCCGTTTCCCGCAGGTGCAGGAGTGGCCGGTGGCGTTCGGATTGTCGATAGCGAAGCCGGAACCGACTGGGCCCTCTTCGCGGAAGTCGATGGTGGATCCGGTCACGTGATCAACGCTCGACTCATCGATCAAGACCCGGAATGATCCGGCGTCGATCACGGCGTCTGTCACAGTGACCTCTGCATCGAAGTACATCTCGTACTTGTAGCCGGAACAGCCGGCGGGCATGGCCGCGAGTCGAAGAGCAAGGGCCTCGTTGCCTTCACTCTCGAGTAGTTCTCTTACCTTCTCCGCAGCAGCATCTGTGAGCGTCACCGGGGTCATTTCGAGCGTCATTAAGCGTTGCCTCCTCCGCACGTCGCACTCCGACTCTAACGACTATGGCCGTGTTGGGAATAGGCAATTCTCGGAGATAGGATCGGTCGGGTGACCACGAGAGATGACATCGAGGCGGCGCTTCGAGGCGTGATCGACCCAGAGTTGAACGCCGATATCGTCGAGCTCGGCATGGTCGGCAACATCACCGTCGATGGCCCAGACGTATCGATCGGTGTCGCTCTCACCATCGCCGCATGCCCGATGCGCGACCAGATCGAGAGCGACGTCGTGCGCAAGGTCAGAGCCATCCCCGGTATCGAAACGGTCTCGGTCAACGTCACGGCAATGGACAGTGAGCAGCGGTCAGAGTTGATGGGCAAGGTAAGGCTCCGTGCTCGGGAGACTGCCGAGCCGACGATGATCAACCCACAGACTCGTGTCATCGCCATCTCCAGTGGAAAGGGTGGTGTCGGAAAGTCTTCGCTCAGCGTGAACCTGGCGCTTGCGATCTCGGCGCTTGGACACCGTACCGGTCTCCTCGATGCCGACATCTGGGGCTTCTCGATTCCGAGGATGCTCGACTCCGTCGACGCTCGTCTCGAAGCCGGTGCCGACCGCAAGATTCGTCCGCTGCAAGCCGAAGGACTCGAGATCGTCTCGACGGGTCTCATGATCGACGACGAGGACACCGCTCTCATGTGGCGCGGTCTCATGCTGTCGAAAGCCCTCGAACAGTTCCTGACCGACGTCGCGTGGAGCCCCGATCTCGGCTACCTCATCATCGACATGCCCCCGGGGACGGGTGACGTGCAGATGGCCCTCTCCCGAATGCTCCCGCAGGCAGAGATGGTGGTTGTGACGACCCCGCAGCGTGCGGCTCAGAAGGTCGCCGCTCGGGTGGCCGACATGGCCCGCCGGTCTCACATGCCGGTGGTCGGCGTTGTGGAGAACATGTCGGGTTTCACAACGGAGGACGGCCGTCACTACGACCTGTTTGGCAAGGGAGGGGGATCCGAACTCGCCGATCAACTCGGTGTCCCTCTCATCGGGCAAATCCCGCTGGATCCGAACGTTGTGAACGGCGGTGACGAAGGTCGACCCGTGGTCAAGTCAGATCCCGACGGTCCTGCTGGTGCAGCCATCCGGTCGGCAGCCGACCGACTCCTAGAACTGGTCCCCCCGGCCGCCGCCGACACCTGCACAGCTCGCATCGCAGTCCTAGAGGAACAACTGGCAAACATGTAGTCCGTAGTCCGTAGTCCGTAGTCAGTAGTTCGTACTTGTGTCTTGCTACCGACACAACGCGTTCACCATCGGATACGGGTTCGCCCAGTCGCCACCGGCCGGCCTCCAACCGAGGTGCAGATGGGGGAGCCACGACGGCGAGTTTCCGGTCGTGCCCACATATCCCAACAGATCGCCGAGTGCGACGCTCTGGCCTCCTGCAAGCCCGTCGGCCCAGGCATCGAGGTGGGCGTAGTAGTAGATGTCGCCGGAGTTCCCCTGGAGGTAGACGGAGATCCCGCCGAGTGAACTGGTCGACAGGTAGTAGATCCCTCCTGCCTCCATGGCGACAAGCGGCGTCCCTCTCGAAGCCGACATGTCGACACCCTTGTGGGTCCTACCACCCGACCGGGGCGCACCCCACGTGTCGGAGAAGGACGCGGCCCCGTCGACGGGACAGGTTCGATTGGCGGGCGTCACCGGAGGCACCGTTGTGGTGGTGGTCGGCGCCGACGTCGTGGTGGTGGTGTCCGTCTCGTCGACTGCGGCCGTTGTGG
>JAYEIJ010000124.1:16432-31654 GCA_034660035.1 Actinomycetota bacterium
GCAGCGGCAGCAGCTTTGGCCGCAGCAGCCTCCTCCGCCTCTTTGCGCTTTCTGGCTTCCTCGAGTTCGCGACGGCGACGTTCCTCCGCCTCGCGCTGCTTCCGCTCTTCTTCCTGGCGCTGCCACGTCGCTTCCAGTTCTCGATACTCCGAGTTCGCGGCGTCGAGTTCAACGAGCATCTGCTCAGCGAGGGTCTCGATCTCGGTCACGAGGTCGCGCTGCAGGGCGAGGGCATCGTCGAGTTCCTGCACCTGGATTCGGTACTCCGCTTCAACGGCCTCCCACTCTTCGACGACGAGCAGGTCATGATTGCTCGCTGCATCGAGGTAGGTCCCGCGAACGGGGATGTCGGAGAAGGCGGCCGAACCGAGCACCGTCGAGACGGCACCATCGGAACCGGCCGTCATGTAGAGCTCGCGAACGACCTCTTCCGCCGTCAACCGCAGAACGGCAAGGCGCTGCTCGGTCTCGGTGACCCGGCTGGCAAGGCCGTGCAAGCTCTCCCGAATCTGGATCTCATCGGCGACAGCAGCTTCGTAGCGGATGTCGGTCGTCTCGAGGGATGCGGAGATCTCGGCGTTCCGACGCCTCGCCGCCTCGAGATCGTCCGGGGTGACCTTGGTCTCTTCTGCACCGAATGCAGGCGCGGCTAATCCGAGCACCAAGAAAGCTATGAGGGCGATTCGTCGTTTCTTCATCTCACGTTCACTTTGACCATCGTGGATGGCCCCGCTTCGCCCGCCGGGAACCTTACCTCGTCATCGGCATACAACTTGTGCAACTGAACGATTACCTGGTGGGTTGCTGCCGGTACGAGGTCGACCGGCACGAACGCGTAGACGGCGTCCACGACGTCGGCAACGGTCGTAGCACCGGCCCTGATCGCATCAAGGATCTCCTGCTCCCTGGCGAGGCGGTGCTCGATGTAGCCGGAAATAACGTCAGCGGCGTCGTCCATCGATGGCCCGTGACCGGGGTCGATCCGTTGTACCCCAAGGGCTTGAACCCGATACAGCGAGTCGAGATAGGCGGCCGCGTCCTCCATGATGACGGTTGAGCCGCCCATGATGTGGTCACCGGTGAACAGGCGGTCCCCGAGCCGGAAGCACAGATGATCCGCGGTGTGACCCGGCGTATGAACCGCTTCGAGCATCACGTCCCCGACGCGAACATGATCGCCGTCCGACATGCGGATATCGGGAGAGAACAAAGGACCAGGCCGGTTTCCGTAGACGGGGACGCCGAGGCGCTTCGCAAGCGGGTTGGCGAGCGGGGCATGATCTGAGTGAGTGTGGGTGGCGATGACCGCCACTGGTGTGCGGTCACCGACGGCATCCACGATGGCCAGCAGGTGACGATCGATGATGGGGCCGGGATCGATGACGGCCACCTCGTCGCGGTCGGCGACGAGGTACGTGTTCGTACCCGGTCCCGTGTAGATGCCGGGGTTCGGCGCCAGCACCGCTTCGACGATCATGTCGACCGGAACTCTGGAGGAACGTCTCCCCCCGCTGCGACGATCTGCATCATCTTCGCCATCAATTCTGGATCCCGTTCTCCGGTGGCGGCTTCGTCGAATCCCGCCTCGCCCGGTATCAGGATCTCGATTCCCCCGTTCGCGATCGAGAGACGGGGTTGAATCGGCTCGATCGGCAACCGGTCTTCGAGTCGACGACGCAACCCGTCACATGAGTCGAACGCGCCAAGGAACTCGACGACCTTGCGGGTAGGGAAGGCGACGAGCCATCTGCCCGCGTCGGCGCGATCGAGCACCTCGCCGGGTCGGATCCAGAGGGCATCGACGAGTTCGTTCCCATCGATCGAGGGGTCGAGACCGGGACGAACCACGACGGCGAAGAACCGCGTGTCGAACCGGATCGGCAGCGGTGCGGGTGTGATCCAATTGGCGAAGTACCAGAGAGCGTCGCCGGAGAATCGCTCGCCTCGTTCGACGATGTCCGAGAAGACGTCCCGACCGGACGGCCGGTCGGCGGTGACCGTGGTTCCGCTCTCCAAGAGCCAGAACCCGGTCTCCTCGACGAGTTCCCGCAGCGCGGCGACCCGCCAGGGTGTGAGGTCGGAGTCCTTCGACACGATGGCGCTACCCGACAACTCCGCTCCATCATCCTCGTCGACGGCACCGCCGGGGAACACCCAGGCGCTACCCATGAACCGCGCCGAAGGAGTCCGTTGAACCATGAGCACTTCGGGTCCCGACTCGGTGTCACGAATCAGGCATACCGTCGATGCGTCCCGGAGGGAGTTCCTCACGGAACGATGGTCCAGCGAGTCGCCGAGCGAGCGACGAACCATCGCCGTATCGCCTCGCGAACAGCGGGGACGAGGAGCAGGAACCCGACTGCATCGGTGAGCAGGCCGGGCGTGAGGAGGAAGGCACCGGCGATGACGATCATGGCGCCGTGAGCGAGGGACGCGGCAGGGAGGACGCCCTGCTGGAACTCAAGCCGGACTGCTTGAATCGTGTCCCGGCCCTGTCGACTCACGAGCCAGGATCCGACGAAAGCCGTGACAACGACCAACCCGATGGTCCACCAGATACCGACCGCCCGGCTGAACGCGACCAGAAGGGCGATCTCCACAATCGGGACCACCACGAACGCACTGAAGAGTATCCACCGCCATCTCATCGAATCGAGGATACCGGTGCCGGTAGTCTGCGGACGTGGACCTTCGTGATCTTCCCTCGGTCGATGCACTGGCCGGCGAACTATCAGCCGACTTCGATCTGCCGCGCCCGGTGGTCGTTTCGGTCGCTCGGGAAGCCGTTGATGAAGCTCGCGACGCCATCCGGTCCGGATCGTCGGTGGTGGATCCGGCGTCGACCACGGCTCGCCGTCTGCGGGCGCTCTCGTCTGCCCGACTCCGCTCCGTCGTGAACGCCACCGGTGTCCTTCTCCACACGAATCTGGGTCGCGCACCCGTCGCCGGCACGGAGATCCCGTTCTTCAGCAATCTTGAGTTCGATCTCGACACCGGAGAGCGTGGAACTCGCGCGGGCTACCTGTGTGCGCTGATCGCATCAACGGTCGGTGCCGAAGCGGCGCTCGTTGTGAACAACAACGCCGGTGGCCTCTTCCTCGCTCTGGCCGCGCTCGCCGGCCGGGACGGCCGCGTCGCTGTGTCGCGGGGCGAGTTGATCGAGATCGGAGGGTCCTTCCGTCTTCCGGATCTGATGACCGCGTCCGGCGTTCACCTCGTGGAGGTGGGGACAACGAACCGGACGAGAGGGAGCGACTTCGTTGACGTTCCCGGCACGATCGAGGCTGTGCTCAAGGTTCATCCATCGAACTATCGGGTCGAAGGCTTCACCGAAGAGGTCCCGTTCTCGAAGATGGTCCACATCGCCCGCGAACTGGGTGCGCCGTTCATCGCGGACGTCGGGAGCGGTCTCCTCGACGAATCCACGCCGTGGATAGAGGGCGGTCCTCCGGAGTGGCTCGCCGGCGAACCCGCGGTCCGTCAGGTTCTCGAACAAGGCGCGGACGTCGTGCTGTTCTCCGGCGACAAGCTCCTTGGTGGCCCACAAGCGGGAATCGCGGTCGGGAGAAGGAACTCCATCGAACGTATGGCGAAACACCCCATCGCCCGGGCCGTTCGGGTCAACACCGCGACGATCACCTCATTGACCACGACGTTCGAGGCCTACGCCTCCGGACAAGCGGCCATCATCCCGTTCTGGGAGATGGCGACGACGGCACCCTGGGAGATCCGCCGCCGTACCGCCGACGTCCTCCGTATGTCGGGAGCGGCCGGTTCGATCGTCGACGGGGAATCCCTTCCCGGCGCCGGTTCGGTCCCCGGTCTCACGATCCCGACTCCGGTACTCCGAATCGACGGCGACGATGAGCGAGCCTGGAGAACGCTGGCCGATCACGAGCCCCCGGTCGTCGCGTCCAGGAGAGACGGAGCAACAGTCGTGAACCTCCGGTCCGTCCCGGCCGACGAGGACTCGATCGTCGCGGCCGCACTGGCCACCCTCTGATGCCGATCATCGGAACGGCCGGTCACGTCGATCACGGGAAGTCAACGCTGGTGCAGGCCCTCACGGGAAGGGATCCCGATCGGTGGGCGGAGGAGAAGGATCGAGGTCTGACCATCGATCTCGGCTTCGCCTGGGTTCGCCTCGGCGATGAGGTCGTCGGTTTCGTCGACGTGCCGGGACATGAACGGTTCATCAAGAACATGCTCGCCGGGGTAGGCGGACTCGACGTCGCCCTCTTCGTGGTCGCAGCCGACGAGGGGTGGATGCCACAGTCCGAGGAGCACCTCGCGATCCTCGATCTCCTTGAGGTCGCTCATGGGGTCATCGCCCTCACCCGGGTCGACGTCGCCGACGCCGATCTGATCGAACTCTCCACGATCGACATCGCCGAACACGTGGAGAGTACGGTGGCCGAATCGTGGCCCGTCGTCGAGGTGTCGGCACCGACCGGAGCCGGCGTCGACGAGCTCATCGCTTCGCTGATCGACGCTCTCGCGGTTGCAGGTCCGCCGCGGGTTCTCGAGAGACCCCGACTGTGGATCGATCGTGCATTCGCGATATCGGGGGCAGGTGTCGTCGTCACCGGGACGCTCGTCGACGGTTCGGTCTCGGTCGGCGATCGGTTGCAGTGTTTCCCCGGCGGTACGGTCCGGATTCGGGGCCTCCAGTCACACGAGACCGATAGCGGCACGCTCGGGCCCGGGACTCGAACCGCAGCGAATCTCGTTGGGATCGATCGGAGCGACCTGGACCGGGGGACACTGCTCGCTCTCCCCGATTCGATCGGAATGACCGACCGGTTCCTGGCTCGTCTCAGATTCCCGCCACGCTCTGAGGATGAGATCAGCGACCGGGGGGCCTACCACGTCCATCTGGGCACAACGACGGTCCCGGCCCGGATCAGGACCCTGGAGAACCAGGAGATCTCGACAGTGATCGTGACGACCACGTCATCCGTGCCCCTGGCCATGGGTGATCGATTCATCTTGCGTGACACCGGCCGACAGCACATCGTCGCGGGTGGCACGGTCCTCGATCCGCTCCCGAAGCCAATGCCGTCATCCCGCGACGTTGCATCTCTCTCCTCTGCGGTGCTCGGTTCCCCTGCCGACCGGGCCGATGCGCTCGTCGCTGTGCACGAATCGATCGACGTGGACGAACTCCGTCGATCGTCGGGAGGAGGTACGCCATCTTCGGTGGTCGCTATCGGCTCTACCTACCTCTCACCCGTCGCTTTCGAGGAGCGGGGTCGGGAGTTGGGGATCGCCGTCGATCAGTACCACGCCGGATACTCCCTCAGGCCGGGTCTCCCGAAGTCGGAGGCGTCCTCACGCCTTGGAGGAAACGCGGACCTCGTGACAGCCCTCGTCGACGCCGATCCTGATCTTGTTGAGGAAGGCCCGGTCGTTCGACGGCGAGGGTTCGCGGTCGAACTCTCGGTGGCCGAGACGGAGGTCTGGGGAGCGATTCGCCTGGTCCTTGCGCGTGATCTTGCAGTTCCGCGTGCCTCGAATCTCGAGATCTCCGACGAGGTGCTTCACGCGCTCATACGGCGGGGCGAACTCGTTCGGATCGCCGGTGACCTCGTACTTCTGCCCGATCAGGTGGAGACGATCACGTCCGGCCTGTCCTCTCTACCGGATGGGTTCACGGTGGCGGAGTTCAGGGACGAATTCGGTCTTGCCCGCCGGCACTCGGTACCCCTGCTCGAATGGTTCGACGCGCAAGGTCTAACTCGCCGTGACGGAGACCGACGTTCGGTCAGGCGCTGAAGAGGGCTTTCTGCTGGCGACGCTCGTTCTCCGTAAGACCGCCCCAGATTCCGTAGGGCTCCCGGATCGTCATCGCGTAGTCCAGGCATTCGCTTCCGACCGGGCAGATGTTGCAGACGGACTTCGCTCTGATCTCCCTCCGCTCCCGCTCTTCTTTGCGCTCGGTCACGTTCGGTGGGAAGAAGAGATGCGAATGGCTGCCGCTGCATGAAGCAACCGGTTGCCAGGATCGATCGAGCGCCGTCACGATGCGTGTCCTCCAAGGTAGGTGAGAGTCGAAGCCGAGGTGAATGTAGAGGCGCAGAACCGCCGGCGCCAGGGAAATCCTGGTAGGACCCCACATTTTTCGCGCTCTTTTTTCGCGTTCTCGGTGCCGGACCACAGACGACAGACGACAGATTGCAGACAACAAAGAGGATCTGAGTCGCCGGTCTTGCTGTGGTCTGTTGTCTGTGGCCTGTCGTCTGCATACGGACTACGGACTACGGACTACCCTTCCTCCAATGTCACGCTTTCTCGTCGTCGCAGACGAACCATGGGTGCGGAACGAGGTTCACGCTGCCTTGAGCATCGGGGCGAACGAACTGATCGATCACGATGATCCCGCCACCGCCGCTGACGCAGTGGACGACGAATCCGTTGATGCGGCGATCGTCGACCTCCAGGTCGCGTCCATGGGAGGCATGGCGGTAGCGCGCGCCATCCGAGATCGGGAAGACCCCGTTCCCGTCATCATCCTCCTCGATCGGGAAGCGGACACGTTCCTCGCCGGGCGGTCGGGAGCGAGCGCATGGGTTACGAAGCCGTTCACGGCCTCGGCCCTCCGGGCCGCGGTTGCCGACGTCACCGGAGCGACGTGACGGAGCGTTCGGAACCTCCGAGTACCAGCTTCAGTGGGTGCCGATCGTGACGTCCGAACAGGCGATCTACCTCGTCATCCTTGCAGTTTGCACCGTTCTGTCCGGGTTCTTCTCCGGCTCCGAGACAGCATTGATCGGGATCTCGAAGGAGCGTGTGCACCGCCTTGCCTCGGAGAGCAAGGCCGGCAGGCGCATCGAGCAACTCCTCACCGATCCGGAACGCATGCTGTCGACGCTGCTGGTCGCCAACAACGTCGTCAATGTCCTCGCCGCAGCGGTTGCCACAACGCTCTTCATCGGCCTCGTCGGAGAGACGTGGGGACCATGGCTCGCAACGGCGGCCGTGACCGCAGTGATCCTGGTGTTCGGGGAGATCACTCCGAAGACACTCGCCACCCGATATCCGGAACGTTTCTCTCTCGCGGTTGCTCCGGCGATCTGGCAACTGTCGCGATTCCTGGCTCCTGTGGCGTCGTTCTTCGGCGCCATCACTCGCGGCATCCTGAGACTCCTCCGAATCCCGGTTCGGGGCGACGGAGGCGCCGTCACAGACGCCGACATTCGGGCGCTTGCCGAGATCGGACATCGCGATGGCCAGATCGAGGAGGTCGAACGCGAGATCATCGAGGCTCTCTTCGATCTGGCAGATCGTCCGGTTCGCGATGTGATGACCCCGCGCGTCGACATCGTGGCATTGGCCGTCCCGGTGTCGATGAACGACGTGAGAGAGGCGGTCGCGGCGACCGGCCACTCCCGGTACCCGGTGACTCGCGGCGACCTCGACGACCTCCTCGGGATCCTCTTCGTCAAGGATCTGCTCCAGCGAACCGACGAGGCGTCGCCCGATCACATAGCGGAGCTTGTCCATCATCCACACTTCATCCCGGAGACCGCCACGATCCTCGATACCTTGACCGAGATGCGAGAACGGAGGTTCGCACTGGCGTGCGTTGTCGACGAACACGGCGGTATCGAGGGTGTCATCACCGCCAAGGACCTGCTCGCCGAGCTCGTCGGGGAACTCCAGGACGAGTACGACCCCGGTCTCCCTTCCATCGTCCGTATCGGCGCGACGCAATGGATCGCCGATGGTCGGCTTCCGATCGAAGATCTCGCGGACGAGATCGACCGACCGATGCCTGAGGGGCGGTACAGCACCGTTGCCGGCTTCTTCATGACCGTCGCAGGGCATGTGCCGCACGAAGGAGACACGATCCGTGTCGACGGGGTTCGACTCACAGTGATCGAGATGGACCGGAACCGGGTCGATCGAATCGACGTCTCCGTCGGTTGAGGATGGGCTGAGCGCCAGGACGCGAACGGGGGTACAATCCTCGGATTCGGGACGTAGCGCAGCTTGGTAGCGCGCATCGTTCGGGACGATGAGGTCGCCGGTTCAAATCCGGCCGTCCCGACTCATCGAGACCCCGCCCTCGTGGTGGGGTCTCGTCATTTCACGCCTACCGGTCGAGCAGCAGTTCTGCGAGTTGAACAGCGTTCAGAGCAGCGCCTTTGCGCAGATTGTCACCGACGACCCAGAGACTGATTCCGCCGCTCTCACCGATCGTCTCGCGAACGCGGCCGATGAGCACGTCATCGATCCCCGCGGAATCCAGCGGAGTGGGGACGCGATCGTCCGACCAGAGCTGTGAACCCGGGGCGCCCGCGAGGACGTCCTTCGCCTCCTCGAACGAGATCGGCCGATCGAAGAACATCGTGGCTGCGATGCCGTGGCCAACGACGGTCGGCACCCGGACACATGTGGGTTCGACCCGGATGCTCGGCGCATCGAGGATCTTCCTCGTCTCGTGGACGAGTTTCCACTCCTCGTCGGTGTAGCCCTGCTCTGTGATCGATCCGGCCATCGGCAGCACGTTGTATCCGATCGGTCGCTGGTACAGGTCTCCGCCGGGCTCCTCCCAGCCGCCGTGACGGAGAGCTCTACGGTCTCGATCGAACCATTCGATCTCTCGTTGGAGGGTGTCGATGCCCTCCCGGCCGGATCCGGAGGTTGCCTGGTACGACATCGCGACCATTCGGTCGATGCCTGCGGCTCGGTGCAGAGGACCGGCGGCCATCATCAGCGCCATCGTGGTGCAGTTCGGGTTCGCAACGATCCCTCGATTGTCCTCGATGGCGTTGTCGTTGACCTGGGCCACGACCAGCGGCACCTCCGGGTCTCTCCGGAAGGCTGAGGAGTTGTCGACCACGGTCGCTCCTGCTGCCGCGAATCGAGGTGCGTGCTCCTTGGAACGGTTGCCTCCCGCGGAGAAGAGTGCGACGTCGATCCCGGATGGATCAGCCTCGGTCAGGTCCTCTACCGTGATCGAACCCCACGGGGTCTCGACAACGGTTCCGGCGGATCGCGCTGAAGCGAACAGGCGGAGATTCTCAACGGGATAGTTACGTTCAGCGAGAATGGATTGCATCGTGCGCCCGACCACTCCGGTGGCTCCGACGATCGCGACCGTGGGTTTGGTGAGCCGCTTCACGATGCATCCCCGATCAGTTCCCGGTGAAGCGCTTCTATCGCTCTCTGCGTGTCCTCACTGCGGACGATGCAACTGATGCGGATGGTCGACGTCGAGATCATCTCGATGTTGACGCCGGAGTCGGAAAGGATGCGGAACATCTCGGCGGCCACGCCGGACTCGGATTTCATCCCGGCACCGACGACCGTGATCTTCGAGATATCCCTGTCGAGGTCGACTCCTGAAGCCCCGATCTCGCTCGCGACTCGCTCAGCGACCTCGACGGCCGCGTCGGCCGATGTGGCCGGGACGGTGAACGAGATGTCGGTGACCCCCCGACTCGAGACGTTCTGAACGATCATGTCAACGTTGACATCGGCGACGCCCATGGGTTCGAACACCGCGGCGGCGATCCCCGGCTGGTCGGGTACGCCGTGCACGGTCAGTTTCGCTCCGGAATCGTCGTGTGCGATTCCGCGGATGATCGGTTCTTCCATGGTCTCCTCCTTGACCCAAGTGCCTTCCCCGTCGTGGAACGACGATCGCACGTGGATGGGAATGTTGTAGCGAATGCCGACTTCGACGCTCCTCGGCATGAGAACCCCGGCGCCGGCATTGGCGAGTTCGAGCATCTCCTCGAAGGTCACCTCATCTAGTTTGCCCGCCGACGGGACGGCCCTCGGGTCGGCGGTATAGACGCCGTTGACGTCGGTGTAAATCTCGCAGAGATCGGCGTCGAGTGATGCGGCCAATGCAACGGCGGTGGCGTCCGATCCTCCGCGGCCGAGTGTCGTCACGTCCTTGGAATCGGGACTGACACCCTGGAACCCGGCGACGATCGCGACCTTCCCCTCTTCAAGGGTCTCCTGCACGCGAAAAGCCCGTATGTCGAGGATCTCGGCCCGGCCGTGATCTGCCGTTGTCAGGATCCCTGCCTGGGATCCGGTGAAACTGACCGCGGGAACATCATGAGCCTCGATCGCCATCGCGACGAGTGCCATCGAGATACGCTCGCCGGCGGTGAGGAGCATGTCCATCTCGCGCGGATGGGGAGTGTCGGAGATCTCGTGAGCCAAGGCGACGAGATCATCGGTGGACTTTCCCATCGCGGACACAACGACCACAACGCCGTTGCCATCCCGATAGGTCTCCACAACTCGTCGAGCGACTCTACGGATCCGGTCGGCGTCGGCGAGCGACGTGCCCCCGAACTTCTGAACTACCAATGGCATGTTCCGCGAGTGTAGGAGGCGTTCCCCGATGTGCTGTGCTTGGACCCCCGCTTCATTCCGCGGGCCCACGGCGCCATATAGGACGCCTCGAACCCAGGGTTCTCCACCTCGTATGCGCGGCCGACAGCCCGCGGTTCGGGGGATGCCTCATTCCGTGGGCCCACGGCGCCATATGGGACGCCGCGAACCCTGGGTTCGTGGCGTGAGGGTGTAGGAGGGGGTCGGGCGTAGCCTTCCGGACATGAAACGTCTCACCATCGTCGCCGCCGCCATCGCCGCCACGCTTCTTCTCGCCGCGTGCGGCGGATCTGAGCCGGCGACCACCACCGACCCTTCGACCACGACCACGACCACGACGAGCACCACCGCAACGACATCGCCCGAAACCACCACCACGCTGCCCGAGGCCCCCTTCGACGGTGTCCCCAGCAACTACGCCGAGTTCCGCGGACAGGCGACCGCGTGTGGCAGCGTTGCGCCTGAACCGCTCTCCCCGATGGAGTTCGACGCACCGGCCGACATGGATCTCGACCCGTCATCGGCGATCAGCATCACGATGTCGACCTCGTGCGGCGATCTCGTGATCGAACTCGAACCCGGACTCGCTCCCGAGACGGTGAACTCCTTCGTCTTCCTCTCTCATGAGGGCTACTTCGACGGCACCGTGTTGCACCGGGTGGTCCCGGGGTTCATAGCCCAGGGCGGTGACCAGACGGCAACCGGCACCGGCGGACCCGGCTACACGATCCCCGATGAGTTCCCGCCGGCCGATATGGGCTACGAGCGCGGGATCCTTGCCATGGCGAACGCCGGACCGGGGACGACAGGGAGCCAGTTCTTCATCATGGTCGAGGACTCCGCTCTGCCACCGCAGTACGCGATCTTCGGCCGCGTCGTTGGGGGATTCGAGATCCTTGATCTCGTCCAGGGCGTACCGCTCGGCAAGGGGCCGGGGAGTCCGGATCCGGTTGCCAGCACACCGCTTGAGACCATCTACATCAACACCGTCACCATCGACGGGTGACGCGGTCGAGAGGGGGACGGCATCCGATCGTCTGACTCCGATTTCGGTCGGTGAGCAGGTCCGGTAGCCTTCCGACCATGGCAACCGACAAGCGAGACCGTCAGCGGGCGAATCGGGCTGAGAAGCAAGCCGCCGAGGCAAAGGTCGAACGGCGTCAGCACATCTTCTCCCTCGTCAAGAAGTACGCGGGATACGCCGCGCTCATCGTCATAGCGCTTCTCATCATCACCTACCTGACCTGACGTCGTGGCGGTCGATCTCCACCTGCACTCGAATGCATCCGACGGGACGGACGCACCGGCGATCGTCGTGCAGAAGGCTGCTTCCGTTCCTCTGACGGCGATAGCGCTCACCGACCACGACACGCTCTCCGGGATCCCCGAGGCCATGGCCGCGGCTCGCGACCTCCCCATCGATCTGATCCCCGGTGTCGAACTCTCCGTCGATCACGGCGGCGTGAAGATCCACATGCTCGCCTACTTCATCGATCCGGGAACAGGCCCGCTCCAGGATCGTCTTGTGATGCTTCGCGCCGGTCGCGAAGTCAGGAACTACGAGATCGTCGATCGGCTCAACCGTCTCGGCTACGCGATCACGATGCAGGATGTACTCCGACACGCCGCGGGCGATGCCATCGGCCGGCCACACATCGCCGATGCCCTCGCCGCAGCAGGGATGGTCCCCGACCGTACCGAGGCCTTCCGCGATCTGCTCGGCGACGGTGGATTGGCGTACGTGGAGCGCGATCGCCTCACCGCGACCGAGGCGATCATCCTCACGACCGAATCCGGGGGCGTGACCTCGATCGCACACCCTTTGACGATCGATCCCGGTGAGTCTCCGCTGCGTTCCATCTTCGAAGATCTCCGTGATGTTGGTCTCGCGGGCATCGAGGCCTACTACTCGGAGCACCCGCCGCACATCCGCACCCAACTCGCGGGCGTTGCCGCCGATCTCGGTCTCGTGGCGACCGGCGGATCCGATTGTCATGGATCCGGGAAGCCGGGTCTCGAGATCGGTACGGGCCGGGGTGACCTCGTCGTACCTGATTCGGTGCTCGAGGAACTCCGGCTTCGGAGGCCATGACGAATCAACACTCTGCGGTCGAGGCGGGCGCGAGCCGGTAACCTCACGGGATGCTCCCGTACAACATCGATCACGTGGCCATCGCCGTTCACGATCTCGATGCAACGCTCGCGAGCATGAAGGAGCAGTACGGGGTCGAACCGGTGTCTCGTGAGATCGTCGAATCTCAGGGCGTCGAGGAAGCGATGGTCCCGATCGGCGGCTCGAACGTCCAGGTTCTCCAACCTCTGACGCCCGATTCGCCCGTTGGACGTTTCCTGGCCAAACGCGGTGAAGGCCTGCACCACATCGCCTTCGCCGTTCCCGACATCGATGCCGCCCTCGAACACCTGGAATCCACCGGTGCCCGGTTGATCGACACGAAGGCCAGGCGAGGCGGAGGTGGCCATCGCATCGCGTTCGTTCATCCGAGCGCGTTCGCCGGTACGCTTGTGGAACTCGTTGAAGGAGCGACGTGATCAGGATCACCTCTATCAAGGGAGGCGCAGACCCGTGTATGGCAGCGGCCATCGCTGCGACGATCGCTCATCTCGAGGACGCTGACGCCGAGACAAGGGCGACCCGGACTCCGGTTCCAAGGCCCAGCCACTGGGTGCAATCGAACCGGCCGCGCGAGAGTGCAACCCCCCTCCCGTCGCACCTCTACGACGCCACGCCGTGGGCCGATCTCGGAGAATCTTCCGACTAATGGCCCGATCTCAGTCCTGATTCCGACGGGTAGCATCGTGGTGAACGCTACGAAAGGGCTGCAATGGCCACGATCATCTCTTCGATCGCCAGAACCCCCATGGGCAGGTTCCGAGGCGGTTTCACCCCGTTCACTGCAATGGACCTCGGCGGGTTCGCCATCGCGGCCGCCCTCGATCGAGCCGGCCTTACCGGCGATCAGATCGACGAAGTCCTCTACGGCCACGTGATCCAAACGGGTCAGGGCCAGGTCACCGGCCGTCAGGCTGCCTTCAAAGGTGGCATCCCCATGACGGTTCCGTCAACGACGATCGACAAGGCGTGCCTGTCCGGCACGGCCACGATCGCCGACGCGGACATGCACATCAAGGCCGGAGAATCGCGAGTCATCATGACCGGTGGCATGGAGTCCATGACGAATGCCCCGCACCTCCTCAAGGGCGCCCGATTCGGATACGGCTACGGCGGAACCGATCTCATCGATTCCCTCAATCGTGATGGTTTGATGTGCGCGTTCGACGACGTGCTGATGGGACTTTCGACAGACAAGCACAACGCCTTGCTTGAGATCGGCAGGGCCGAGCAGGACGCGTGGTCGGTCGCCAGCCATGAACGCGCGATCGCGGCGACCGAGTCGGGTGCTTTCGACGATGAGATCATCCCGGTCGAGGTTCCGCAGCGCAGAGGCGACCCGATCCTGATCGAGCACGACGAGGGAATGCGTCCCGGGACAACCGTCGAGTCACTTGGCAATCTCCGTCCTGCGTTCATGGACGATGGAACCGTGACCGCCGGCAACGCCTCGCAGATCTCCGACGGGGCCGCAGCGCTCGTCGTTGCAGACCGCGACGCAGCTGAAGAGTTGGGAATGCCGGTTGTCGCCGAACTCATCGCTTACGGCCAGACCGCCGGCCCGGACACGAGCCTCCAGGCTCAACCGGCGAACGCAATGAGGATCGCCCTCGCGAAGGCCGGTCTCGAGGCGAGTGATCTCGACCTCGTCGAGATCAATGAAGCCTTCGCCTCTGTGTCGCTGTACTCCGCGGACCTGCTCGGCATCCCCCACGACCGTGTGAACGTGAACGGCGGCGCCATCGCCCTCGGGCACCCGCTCGGAGCGTCCGGCGCTCGGATCGTCGTGACGCTGATCAGTGCCCTTCGGGCGCGCGGCGGAGGGATCGGCGGTGCCGCACTCTGCGGCGGCGGCGGTCAGGGCGACGCATTGATCGTGAGGGTGTGATCACGATGCCTGTGATTCAGCCCGCTGATCGGAACCTCGCCCTCGAACTCACTCGCGTCACCGAGGCTGCGGCGATCGCCGCAGCCAAGTGGCAGGGACGAGGGGACAAGAACAGCGTCGACCAAGCAGCCGTCGACGCCATGCGTCACATGCTGTCAACCGTGGACGTAGACGGCACCGTCATCATCGGTGAGGGCGAGAAGGACGAAGCCCCGATGCTGTTCAACGGCGAGGTCGTCGGGAACGGGCGGGATCCGAAAATGGACATCGCCGTGGATCCGGTGGACGGGACCCGCCTGAGCGCTCTCGGCATGCCCGGTGCACTTGCGGTCATCGCCATGGCGGACCGCGGATCGATGTACGCACCCGGATCGCTCGTATACATGGACAAGATCGCCGTCGGGGAAGAGGCCGCCGGCATGGTCGACATCAACGCGCCCGTCGAACACAACCTCCGACAGGTAGCGAAGGCCAAAGGCAAGGACGTCGACGAGGTGACGGCAGTCATTCTGGATCGGCCGCGGAACGAAGAGACCATCAGGCAGGTGCGCGCCGCCGGCGGGCGCATCGCCCTCATTGGAGACGGCGACATCTCCGGAGCGATCGCCACGGCCATAAGTGACAGCGGCATTGACATCCTGCTCGGGATCGGTGGTTCGCCCGAGGCCGTCACGGCCGCCTGCGCCATGGCAGCCATGCACGGTGAACTCCAGTGCAAGCTATGGCCCCGGGACGAGAGCGAACGGCGGTATGCCCTGGAGCACGGCCTCGATCTCGATCAGGTGCTCACCACACGTGATCTCGTCGATTCGGACAACACGTTCTTCGCTGCAACCGGCGTGACCTC
>JAYEIJ010000125.1:0-6910 GCA_034660035.1 Actinomycetota bacterium
CTTTCTACTTTCTACTTTCTACTTTCTACTGCTCTACTCAGCTACTCCGCTCCCCCGCTACTCCGTAATCGGTATTCCGTAGTCCGTAGCCCGTAGCCCGGCTTCAAGCCCCAAGCTTCAAGACACGCTTCCGGCCCTGGTTCTTGCAGCCTGCAGCTTGCAGCTCTTGTCTTTCTACTTTCTACTTTCTACTTTCTACTGCTCTACTCCGTAGCCCGTAGCCCGTAGCCCGTAGCCCGTAGCCCGTGGCCCGGCTTCAAGACACGCTTCCGGCCCTGGTTCTTGCAGCCTGCAGCCTGCAGCCTGCAGCCCTTGTCTTTCTACTTTCTACTTTCTACTTTCTACTTTCTACTGCTCTACTCCGTAGCCCGTAGCCCGTAGCCCGTAGCCCGTGGCCCGGCTTCAAGCCCCAAGCTTCAAGACACGCTTCCGGCCCTGGTTCTTGCAGCCTGCAGCCTGCAGCTTGCAGCCCTTGTCTTTCTACTTTCTACTTCCTACTTCCTACTTCCTACTTCCTACTTTCTACTGCTCTACTCAGCTACTCAGCTCCTCCGCTACTCCGCTACTCCCCCATAGGGCCCTTTTCCCCTTCTCGTTCCGGCCGACCCTTGGTGCATAACGACTTCGGCCTGGAACCTTGTGAACGAATTCACATTCCGCTGCGGTCTTCCTACCATTCCGTCGAACGACGGAGGCGACTTCAGATGCAGCCCGCGGGCATCAACAACAAGCAACCGACGACCGACTTTCGCGATGGCCGTCGATTCCGCTCGTGACCGATTCCGACCTCTCCCCCGCGACCGAACCCGAGGCGGATGACTCGTCCGGCAAAGGGACTCGCCGCGAGTGGATCATCGGCCTGATCGCCATCCTCCTGCTCATCATCGGGCCGATCGTGATCTTCGCCGGCGTCCGCTCTTCGGTTCAGGCGGCGAACATCGACGACCCGTGGTCGAACGTGCCGACGCCTGTTCCCCACACCGACCACTCTCTGCTCATGACCGGCCCTTACGAGACCGGACCGGAAGTGACCGAGGGCTGCCTCGAGTGCCACGCCGACGCAGGCGAGGACATGCTCCACAGCGAGCACTGGCTGTGGCTGAACCCGCCTGTGTCGCTCCCCGGGCGGGACGAACCCGTCTCCACCGGCAAGGCGAACACGATCAACAACTTCTGTACCGGCATCCAGGGGAACGAACCGAAGTGCACGTCGTGTCACGCCGGATACGGGTGGGAAGACGAAACGTTCGACTTCACCGATGAGACGAAGATCGACTGTCTCGTCTGCCACGACCAGTCGGGCCAGTACGCCAAGACCGACTCCGGGTATCCGGCCGAAGCGACCGACCTGGCGGTCTCAGCCCAGAGCGTCGGACGACCGTCCCGGGCGAACTGCGGCTACTGCCACTTCACCGGTGGTGGCGGCAACGGAGTGAAGCACGGCGACCTCGACAACACGATGATCCATCCGGATCAGACTATCGACTTCCACATGGGCGAACTCGACTTCGACTGCGTGGACTGCCACCAGGCCACCGATCACGAGATCCCCGGCACGATGACTTCGGTGAAGCTGGTCGACGACAACCCGGTCGCCTGCACCGACTGCCACGATTCGACGCCTCACGAAGACGGTCGACTCGATAGCCACACCGATCGGGTGGCGTGCGAGACCTGCCACATCCCTCTCTATGCGGTGAAGGATCCGACGAAGCTCTGGTGGGATTGGTCCACGGCGGGTCAGGACGGGGTCTCCGACGATCCGCACGAGTACCTCAAGATCAAGGGCAGCTTCGTCTACGCCAAGCAAGTGATCCCCGAGTACCTCTGGTTCGACGGCACGGCCGAGCGCTATCTTCTCGGCGACCCGATCGATCCGGATGGTGTCACACCGCTCAACGATCCGAACGGAGACATCGACGACCCGATCTCCAGGATCTACCCGTTCAAGATCCACCGCGCCAATCAGCCGTTCGACAGCGTGAACGACTACTTCATCCAGCCGCACCTCGCCGGCGAGGACGGCTACTGGACGATATTCGACTGGGATATCGCGTTGACGGAGGGGGCCCGTGACACGGGCATGGAATACAGCGGCGAGTACGGATTCGCCCTCAGCGACATGTACTGGCCCCTCGAGCATCAGGTCGCCCCGGCCGAGCAGGCACTGCAATGCACCGCCTGCCACTCCGACGATGGACGGCTCGATTGGGCCGCTCTCGGATACGACGGTGATCCGATGGACACCGCCGGTCGCCGCACCGTCGGCGAGGGTGACGAATGAGACGGCGTCGTGCCGCCATGATGATGGGCGTCGCCGCGTTGTTCGCGTCGACGTTCATGCTCGCCGGTGTCGACGCATCAGTGGCTTCGACGGGCAGTGAGAACGAGGACGGGATCGTGATCCCTCCGGGTGGCGGCGAGATCCCACCCGACGAAGTGCAGGATCTCGTCAACCCACCACAGCCCGGGGGTCCGACCGGCAGCACCATGCACCCGACGTACGCTCTTCTCGACGGGGACGGGGTCAACGTCCTGTCGACCGGGAACCCGGTCTCGACGCTCAACACCTGCGGGCAGTGTCACGATTCAGATTTCATCGTCGAGCACAACTACCACGCGGCCGTCGGCCTCGACGCTCTGACCGAACCGGGCACGGCCGCGTCCGGTCGTGCGTGGGACATCTCGAACGGGTGGTTCGGCCGCTGGAACCCGATCACCTATCGCTATCTGACCCCCGAAGGTGACGACCTCCTCGATCTCAGCACCGCTGAATGGATCATGACCCTCGGTCAACGCCACGCGGGAAGCGGACCGGCCGAGATGTCTCGCAGCGGCATGCCCCTCACCGATCTCGAACCGGACCCCGCGAGTCCCGAGACGAGTCTCCTCGATGTTGACGGATCCGTCACCGCCTGGGACTGGGAGACCTCCGGTGTCGAAGAACTCAACTGCTTCCTCTGCCACACGCCCAACTCCGACAACGACGCCCGGATCGCCGAACTCGAGGCCGGACGCTTCGAATGGGCCAACACCGCGACCCTCGCGGACACGGGCATCGTGGAACACACAGACGACGGGTGGGACTGGAACGCGGGCGCATTCACCGCGCTAGGCAAGATCACCCACGACAGGCTGCCGATCGGGCGCTCGACCAACGAGTCGTGCGGCCAGTGTCACGGAACCGTTCACATGGGTCCCGATCCCATCGTCGGCTCGTCGCTGCTCGACGGATGGGAGACGCTCACCACCGGCCAGGTCTTCTCCGACCAGCGCCTCGCCGCCTCGGGCCTCAACTTCGAAGACAAGATGGATCTGAGCCGGGCATGGGACATCCACGCGGAACGCGGCCTGGATTGCGTGAGTTGCCACTCGTCGATCAACAACAGCGTCCAGGTCGCAGAGGACCCGGCCACCAAGCCGGAACATCTCATCTATGACCCGAGAAGCTCGAGCCTCGACGACTACCTCTATCGGCCGATCCACGAGTTCACCAAGGGCGACACGGCACAGGGCACCGTCGCTCCCGAGTACGACAACACCATGCGGACCTGCACCGGATGCCACGACCCGTCGGTTTCTCATGACTGGCTGCCGTACCAGGAACGCCACATGCAGACGGTCGCGTGTGAGACCTGTCACATCCCCACGGCGATGGCGCCGGCTGCCGAGCAGTACGACTGGACGGTCATCCACACCGACGGCACCCCCCGGACCACGATGCGCGGCGCCGACGGATCCGTCGAGAACGCCAACACGGTCATCAGGGGCTTCGAACCGGCGATCCTGCTGCGCTCCGACGATGACGGCAGCGTCCGCCTCTCCCCGTACAACCTGGTCAGTTCCTGGTACTGGGCCCACGGAACCGGTGACAGCGAACGGCCCGTCCGCATCTCCGACCTCGAAGCTGCCTATCTCGATGAAGCCGGCGGGTACGACACCAGCATCCTTGCCGCGTTCGACGCCGACGCAAACGGACGGATCTCGGAAACCGAACTCGCCATCGATTCCGATGAGAAGCAGGCCGTCGTCATGGAACGTCTCTCGGCCCTCTCTCTCGAGAATCCGCACATCATCGGCGAAGTGCAGCCGTACAGCGCCGCTCACGGCGTTGTCGGCGGCGACTCGGCGATCAAGGACTGTCAGGTCTGCCATTCCACCAGTTCACGACTGAGCCAGGGGATCGCGCTCGGAGAGTACGTACCCGGCGGCGTCCTCCCCGTGTTCGTGCCGGACGGCAACACCGAATCGACCGGATCGATGACGGTTGCCGAAGACGGATCCCTCACCTACTTCCCGGAGACGACGTCGGGCGAGATCAACATCCTCGGCAACGACACCGGTGGCTGGGCAGACTGGCTCGGCCTCGCGGCGTTCCTGGGCGTGCTCATCTTCATCCTCATCCACGCCTCTGTGCGCGTTTGGGCCCGACGCCACTACGGCTACGGCTCGCACGGCGAGACACACAAGGTCTACCTCTACACGAAGTACGAGCGGTTCTGGCACTGGATGCAGGCCGCGCTGATCGGGGTCCTGATCGTCAGCGGCATCGTCATTCACTGGCCCGCCAGTGCAGCTGCATTCAGTTGGATGATCCTGGCGCACAACGTGACGGCCGTCATCCTCTTGATCAACGCGGTGGTGGCGCTCATCGACGCCGTCGCCACCGGTTTCATCAAAGAGTTCATTCCGAGTCCACAGGGCTTCTTCAGCCAGGCCATCGCACAGGTCGTCTACTACACGAAGGGCATCTTCGTCGGCGATCCCCACCCACATGAGAAGGAACCGGGCGACAAGCTGAATCCGCTCCAGCAGGGGACGTACCTCGTCATCCTGAACGTTCTTCTCCCACTGCAGATCCTCACCGGCATCCTCATCTGGGGCGCCCAGCGCTGGCCGGAGCTGACGTCCAATCTCGGTGGTCTCGGCTTCCTCCTTCCGGTTCACACCCTCATCGCGTGGTTCTTCGCAGCATTCGTGATGCTGCACATCTATCTCACGACAACCGGTCCGACACCGCTCTCAGCCATCAAGGGCATGGTGACCGGATGGGAGGACGTCGAGGTGATCGACAGCGAAGAGGAGGTAGTGGCCTGATGACGATCAAGCCGATCGGCCCTTCGGTCCGTAAGGGCAAGGAACCGAACCCCCGACCGTTCCCGAACGCCTATCTCGTGGGTGTTGGTTTGGGTGTGGTGCTGTTTCTCTCCGTGCTCATCACCGGCGACGGCCTGGGCGCCTCGGGGGCCGTGCAACGTGTCTGGGCGTGGTTCGAGAGCCTGATCGTCCCTCACCACGTCGATACGAACATCTATCTCGTCAAGTACGCGGGCGGTGACGCGCAGCCGCTCAACCACTGGATCGTCATGCTCGCCATCGGCGTGGTCATCGGCGGATTCATCTCCGGCCTCATCGGACGGCGCGTCTACACCGAGGTCGTCAAGGGTCCGCGCATCTCGGTCAACACCCGGATCATGTTCGCCTTGATCGGCGGCTCACTCGTTGGCTTCGGCGCCCGCTTCGCCCGCGGTTGTACGTCGAGCCAGGGCCTCTCCGGCTCTGCGCTGCTCTCCGTCGGCAGCTGGATCTTCATGATGGCGTTCTTCGGTGGCGCCCTCGTCGCCGCCCCGTTCTTCAAGAGACTCTGGAACGACTGATGCCGTTCCCCCTCGACCTCCACGAACTGGGAACACCCCTCACGTACACGATCTTCGTGTTCGTCGGAATCGGCTTCGGCTTCATGCTCGAACAGGCGGGCTTCGGCCGCAGCTCCAAGCTCGCGGCGCAGTTCTACTTCAAGGACTTCGCCATGTTCAAGGTGATGTTCACAGCCGTGATCACCGCGATGGTCCTCATCTTCGGATCGGTCGCGATCGGGATCCTCGACTTCCGGGCCGTCTTCGTCCCGGGCACCTACCTGTGGCCGATCGCCATCGGTGGGTTCATCCTGGGCGTCGGGTTCCTCATCGGCGGGCTCTGCCCCGGTACGTCGATCGTCGGTGCCGCGACACTCAAACTCGACGCCATGGCCTTCCTCGGCGGTGTCGTCTTCGGCGTCTTCGTGTTCGGTGAGACCGTGCCGTACTTCATGGACTTCTGGACGACCTCGGACCTCGGGCGGCTCACGCTCCCCGACTGGCTCGGTATTCCCACCGGCGTCGTCGTCCTCGTGATCGTGGTGTTCGCGCTGTTGCTCTTCTGGGGCGCCGAAGCGCTCGAGAAGAAGACCGGCGTGGCCGATTCCGCAGACGCCCCGAAGGCCCGCTACGTCGGTGCCGGCGTGCTCGTGCTCCTTGCTCTCGTCGTTCTTGTCATCGGCGACCCGACGACGAACGACTACTGGGATGCGATCGCCGCCGAAGAACAGCCGAGGCTCGACAATCGTGAAGTGCAGATCCACCCCGGCGAGCTGCTCGAGTTGATGCACGATGGCTACAAGAACCTCATCCTGCTCGACGTTCGTGACGAGCGCGACTACAACCAGTTCCACCTCCGGGCCGCCCATCAGGTCGACCCGACGGCGCAGGCCGTCGAGGACGCCGCACCCGACCTGCTCGGGCTCGATTCCCGCACGGTCATCGTCGCGATGAGCAACGGTGAGGAGGACGCGACCAAGGCCTGGAAGTCGCTCACGGCGAACGACGTCATCAACGTTTACATCCTCGAGGGTGGCGTCAACGCCTGGCTGGAGATCTTCGGAGAGGACGCCGATCCGAAACCGACGAACTATCCGGATCAGCCGGCGTTCGTGTTCGAAGCGGCCCTCGGCGGTCGGTGCGTAGCGTCAGACCCGGATGCGCACGAGTTCCACCTCGTCTACGAGCCGAAGGTCAAGATCGCAGCGGCAGGAGCCGTGGTGGGTGGAGGCTGTGGATGACCGGCCTTCGGCCGGTGTATTCGGTAGTCCGTA
>JAYEIJ010000125.1:7010-10310 GCA_034660035.1 Actinomycetota bacterium
CGCGCAACCAACGCGCCGTCGACGTCTTCACCGCTCTTCATGACTAGACCTATCACCTGGCCCGTCATCTTCGGGTCGTCGGCGCCGGTGTCCGCGATGGCCTGATCGACGAGCAGACGGGTTGCTGGTTCATCAAGTTTCGTCGGGAGGTACCTGGAGAGGTAGTCGATCTCGAAGGCGAGCTTCTCGGCCTGTTCGCGGCCACGCTCACCCAGCGCTTCGTACTCGGTCTTCGACTTCCCCATCCTCTTGACATATGTCGAGATCGTCGAGAGATAGAGCTGATCATCGACTTCGCCGCTGAACCCGGGGGCCGACTTCGCTACCGACACCTCGGAACGAATCTGCCGGATCACACTGAGCGTCGCGCGATCCCCGCCCTTCATAGCCGCCGTCTGTTCCGCTATCAGCTGTTCATCGATGGTCATGGATTCGCCTCCAGTCGTTCGGGCAGAAGGGTAACCGGGGAGGCGAGTAGGCAGCAGGGAGACGACAGACAACAGACAACGGACAACAGACGGACCAACGCGTGGAGTGAATCTCTGTGGTCTGTCGTCTGTGGTCTGTCGTCTTTACAAACCGTTTGCTTCCTTCCAGGTCATTCCAATAGAATCCTCTATGGAACCGGCCAAAACCGGTTGACAAACGGGAGGCTTTGTGAAAACATTCACATTCGCGAAGCCCCACATGGAATCGTTTCGAGGAGACACAACTGTGCTTACCGTCACCGACTGGCGCGAACTGGCCGCCTGTCGAGACTCCGATCCCGGCCTGTTCTTCCCAATCGGAACAACCGGTCTCGCCACCGACAAGATCCGTCAGTCCGTGGCTATCTGCACCGCTTGCGCAATGCAAGAAGAGTGCCTCCAGTACGCACTGGAGACCAACCAGGAAGCAGGCGTCTGGGGAGGCTACCCCGAAGACGACCGGCGACGACTCAGGAAGCGCTGGCTCGCCGAACGTCGCAGACAGCGCCAGGCAGCGAGCTAGCCGCTGATCCTCACCCCCTACCCCTTCGGACCCGATGCTCTCGGGTCCGAATCGCGTTGACCTCGCTACTCGCCTGTGAAACCCACATCGCGTCGCCGGGCCGACTCGATCTCGATGAACGCCACCTTCTCGACCACGATCCCGTGCCGATGGCCGCGGCTATCGCGGATCCATAGGATCTGGACCCCCTTCGATGCCGCGACCTCGAACTCGGCCGCGATGTCGTGACCGGGTTCGACTTCGATCTCGAGTTCCCGCGTCGAAGACATTCCGAATCGAACCTTGGTGGTCTCAGTGATCGTGTCGCTCATGCAACCCTTTCCTGCCTAGGAGCCTGCGTCGATCGTAACGGTCCGGCGAACCGATCAGTTGTTGATGACGAGCTCGGGATGTGTGCGTGTTCGGGGCTTGCGTTCTTCCACAGCGGCTGCCAGACGATCGAACGCTGCGGCCGCCTCCCCGTTCGGATCGACGGCCACCGCCGG
Organism: Actinomycetota bacterium; assembly: GCA_034660035.1. Taxonomy (GTDB): domain Bacteria; phylum Actinomycetota; class Acidimicrobiia; order Spongiisociales; family UBA5794; genus JAHEEL01. The sequence continues at coordinate 8,486 of JAYEIJ010000125.1, forward strand.
GAGACCCTGATCGGCGCCCTCTCTCACCGCCGGGACGAGCGGGATCTGCACGAGAAGGTCGGTCTTGAGGCGTGAGGCAAGTGCCTCGCCGCCGCCCTCGCCGAAGATCGCATACCGCTTGCCATCGTCTCCGGTGAACCACGACATGTTCTCGACAACCCCGAGGAGATCCTGATTGACCTTCTCGGCCATCATGCCCGCCTTCACCGCTACACGTTCGGCCGTGGGTTGGGGCGTAGTGACCACGATGGTCTCAGAGCGAGGCAGGAACTGGCTCAGCGAGATCGCCACGTCGCCGGTACCCGGTGGCATGTCGATGAGGAGATAGTCGGGGTCGTCCCACAGGACGTCGACGAGGAATTGCTCGAGCGCCTTGTGGAGCATCGGCCCACGCCAGATCACGGCCTGGTCCGGGTCGACGAAGAAGTCCATCGACATCACACCGACACCGTAGACCTCCGGCGGGATCATCACTTCGTCGAGAACGACCGGCTGCCGATCGAGGCCAAGCATCCTGGGGATGGAGTAGCCCCACACGTCGGCGTCGATGAGACCAACCCGGTTTCCCCGGGCTGCGAGTGCCACCGCGAGGTTGGCGGTGACGGAGGACTTGCCGACGCCACCTTTTCCGGAAGCGATGCCGATGACCCTGGTCTTCGAACCGGCTCTTCCGATGGTGACCTCTCGAGTGTTCGAACCACGAACCTTCTCGACCACGCCGCTCCGTTCGCTATCGCTCATCGTCGTGAACTCGACGGCAACGTTTGCGACCCCATCCACGCTCTTGGCTGCTGCGGTCACGTCGCTCCGCATCTTGTCCTTCAGAGGGCAGCCCGGAACCGTGAGAGCCACCACAACGTGAACGCCGCCGTCTGGAGCGACCGTCACGTCACGCAACATCCCCAAGTCTTCAAGGCCCCGATGTAGTTCAGGATCCTGCACCGCACCGATGGCAGCGCGGAGCGCATCGACATCCACCACGACAACTCCTATCCAGATAGTGGATAGAAACTATAGTGAGGCCCGGTACTCCAGTTTCTCGACAGGGATGGCATGGACAACGAAGCGTTCGAACAGCAGATCGCCGATCTCGCCGGCACACTCGGCGACCCGACGCGACGCGGAATCTACGTCACCATACGCGAGTCCGCCGAGCCGATGACCGCATCTCAGATCGCCGAACTGTTCGATATCCACGCCAACGTGGCCCGACATCATCTCGACCGTCTCGTCGCCGACGGCTACCTCCAGGTGACACGAAAGAGGCCGTCCGGTCGAACCGGTCCGGGCGCCGGTCGCCCCGCGAAGCACTACGAACCGACGCGCAAGAACGTGTCGGTCCAGTTCCCCGCCCGACGCTACGACCTTCTCGCCGAACTGCTTCTCCGCGTGATCGAACGCATCGCTCCCGACAACGCTGCTGCGATCGCCGACGAGATCGGGCGCGAATACGGACGGGAACTCGCCGCGGAGATCGGCTTCCCCGACGAGTCGGGCTACGACACTGCCGCGATCGCCGTCGCAAAGGCGCTGATCGGCGTCGGATTCGAGGTCGAGGCCCGCCCCGGTGACCACGAACTGGTCACCCGCTTCTGCCCGTTCGGCGAGTCGGCGAAGAACCATCCCGCGATCGTCTGCCAACTCGACCAGGGTCTCGTCTCGGGCCTGCTCGAAGGGAGCGACCAGATCCCGGTCGTGATCGTCAACTCCCATCGCACCGAGGAAGGCGACTGCGTAACGAAGATCTGATCCGAAAGCGAAGCGTTCGGATGCAGTCTGTAGTTCGTAGTCCGTAGTGGCGAACCGCCAGGACATCGTTTCCATG
>JAYEIJ010000126.1:0-2539 GCA_034660035.1 Actinomycetota bacterium
GTCAGATGGACGAGCCGCCGGGCGTGCGCCTCCGGGTTGCACTGTCGGCGCTCACGATGGCGGAGTACTTCCGCGACGTTCAGCGCCAGGACGTGCTGCTGTTCATCGACAACATCTTCCGGTTCACACAGGCCGGCGCCGAGGTGTCGACTCTCCTCGGCCGGATGCCGTCCGCGGTGGGGTATCAGCCGACGCTTGCCAGCGAGATGGGTTTCCTTCAGGAGCGGATCACCTCGCTGAAGGGCAGATCGATCACGTCGCTCCAGGCGATCTATGTGCCGGCGGACGACATCACCGACCCGGCGCCGCACACGGCGTTCGCTCACCTCGATGCGACGACGGTGCTCTCCCGCCCGTTGACGGCGCTCGGTATCTACCCGGCCGTCGATCCGCTCGACTCCACGAGCCGTGCCCTCGACCCGCAGATGGTGGGAGAGGAGCACTACGGGGTCGCCACCGAGGTGCAACAGATCCTGCAGCGCTACAAGGATCTTCAGGACATCATCGCCATCCTCGGTATCGACGAACTCTCCGAAGAGGACAAGCTCATCGTGGCCAGGGCACGACGCATCCAGAGGTTCCTGTCACAGCCGATGTTCGTGGCGGAGCAGTTCACCGGCCAGGAGGGCATCTACACGCCGATGGACGAGACGATCGCGTCGTTCAAGGCGGTCATCGACGGTGAGATGGATCAGTACCCGGAGCAGGCCTTCTACATGGTCGGTGGCGCCGACGACGTGAAGGCCAAGGCGAAGGAGCTTGAGGTCTCCGTCTGATGGCAAAGCCCTTCCACGTCGACATCGTGACGCCCGAGGCGGTGATCTGGTCGGGTGAGGCAACCATGCTCACCGCCCGGACCATCGAGGGTGACATCGGCATCCTCGCCGATCACGAACCGACGATGGCGGCCCTCGCAACCGGTGCCGTCGTCGTCCACCACGAAGACGGCATCACGTCGGCGGGGATCCACGGAGGCTTCCTCCAGATCTTCCGTAACGAAGTGACGCTCCTCACCGACTGGGCAAGACTGACAGAAGGCGGCCTGGAAGAAGCCAGAGAAGCCGCCGCAGCCCTCCGCGACGAGGACTCGTCCGAAGCCTGACCCTCCTATCTATCGACTGGCCACTGGCCACTGCCGACTACCGCGATCGCAGCGAACCCCGACGATCCGGACCGAGGAAGGCGCTCAGGTTCCTGGGTCCGGGATGAACGTGGCATCCATGTATGCGTACCAGAACGTCCCGATATCCGACGTGCCCACGATCTCCTTGCCGGTCACGTAGAACGTGGTTGTTCCGGGCGTACTGACGTGCATGACCTTCTTCATCGTCAGCCACGAATAGTAATCGCCGTTCGGCTGCCGATCCATGAAGATGAACACATTGTCGCCCCCTGCGCCGGGACCCATGTTCGAGTCGCAATCGGTGGGTGACGTTCCGATCAGAAGATCGAACAAGCCATGTACCCCAGCCGTGTGCTCGACTTTCACGTTGACGTTTGCTTCGACGATGATCGTGCCCGGACCAGGGACGGTGATCGGAACCACCAGATTCTCATAGGAGGTACAGGTGGTCTTGATGGTGGTCGACGCCCCGGAGGTGTCGTAGACCATGAACACGTGTGGCGCGGGGAAGCGTGCCTTTGAGATCTCGGCTGCGGTCTCATACCGATTCGCTCCCGCGAGTCGCTCGACCATGGTGGCGTAGAACTGCAACTCCGCCTCGACGGTGGCCGAGATCACGGCAGGTCCACCGACGATGACGATCTTGTCCGGATGCAAGCGCGTCAACTCGTTCCTCGTCGCAGCAGGAATCGTGTGCTGTTGCACCAGCAGGATCGGTGCGTCTCCAATCCCCGCAACAGGCCCGGCACCGAGGGCATCAGGGAAGTTCAACCCCGTTGCCACGTACACGACCGGAGTTGCTCCAGGCGAGCCGATGACGACCGCCGCCTCCGCATACGTATCCCCAGACTCGGTCTTGTCGATCATTGGTGACGACGAAGCTGCACCGGCCGCCGCCGCTGCAGCGAAGACCATGAGCACTGCCACGGCCGCTGCGATCAGGATTAGTTGGCTCTTCTTTCCTGTCATGTTCCCACCTTTCGCGCCGCCTCTACCTGCACCCCAATCCAATCGTACGCGCCTAATACGAGGGTTGGTATCCAGAATCCGCCCATCCCAAGTATTCCCAACGACCGGGCTGGGTTCTCGCTCCTCTTCCTCTCCCTCTCTATGAAAAGGGTGGGGTGGCGCCCGAAGGGCGACGGAGGGGGTCAGAGAGTTCCACCCGGCGAAGAGCGAGCCACGCGCATGACCCACCGCCGTAGCCGGGGGGACGCGAGGAGCGGCAGCGACAGAACAGGGGGCGGCTCTAGCTACCGACCCGAACCGCGAGTCAGTCGCCTAGCTGAACACCCATGTCGGCCACCTGCTCCGGGAACCCGGAACCGACGGCGTTCTTGATCGCAGGGAAGAACAGCGACGAGAGCATGCCCTTCGATCGGAGTTCGATGGAGACCTCGGCGGCCGTCCCTCCGG
>JAYEIJ010000127.1:0-2519 GCA_034660035.1 Actinomycetota bacterium
GGTGGTCGGTGGTCAGCTCGTCGTACACCAGATCATGTGTGCGCCCGAAACCAACGGCTCCGTATCCGCCGTTGTTCGTCGGCTGCTTCTGCTTGATGATGTCGGCTTCGATCGTGACACCCAGGTGGTTCGCCTGACCGGTCAGGTCGGCCGATGCGTCGTACGACTCGCCGTCGACGGTGAACGCACTGTTGCGGAGGTACGTCCAGAGCACGGTGAACATCCCCAACTGGTGGGCACGCTCGAACGCCTCGGACACCTCCTGGAGTTGACGCATCGACTCGTCGGAGCCGAAGTAGATCGTCGCTCCGACACCGGCCGCACCGAGATCCCACGCCTGCTCGACCGATCCGTACATGACCTGGTCATAAGTTGCCGGGTAGGTGAGCAGTTCGTTGTGATTGATCTTCACGATGAACGGAATTCTGTGAGCGTGGCTGCGCGAGGCCATTCCGAGGACACCGAACGTCGTAGCTACCGCATTGGTGCCGCCCTCGATGGCGAGGTCGATGATGTTGATCGGATCGAAGTAGATCGGGTTCGGAGCGAAGGAGGCCGCTCCGGAATGCTCGATGCCCTGGTCAACGGGGAGGATCGACACGTAGCCGGATCCGGCGAGGCGACCGGAGTTGAAGAGATGTCCGAGGTTCCGCAGGACCTGCGGGTTGCGGTCCGTCTGGCCGAAGACACGGTCGACGAAATCCGGTCCGGGAAGCTGGAGGTTCTCCTTCGGAACGGCGGTGGCTTCGTAGCTGAGGAGTGCTTCGGCGTCGTCGCCGAGCAGTGCGTGAATGTCCATGAGGTCTCCTTGAAAGGGGTGGTACACCCCTGATTATCGCGGAACCGTGTCGCTCTCGGCAACCAAGACCGCATACCCAGGGTTCACAGCATCCCATATGGTGCCGTCAGCCCGCGGAATGGAGGCGTCAGATTCCCAGGAATGCGGCCGCATCGTCGGCAACCGCCGCCGCCTTTGCCAGCAGCGCCTCTTCGGCACCAAGCCAGTCATCGCCGGTCTCACCGCGAAGATCCACGTAGATCTTCAGCTTCGGTTCGGTTCCCGACGGTCGGATGAGCGCCCGTCCGGCGTCACCGAGGGAGAGTTCGACGAGTGGCGTAGCCGCCAGGTAGCGCGGTCGGTCCTCGGCGCCGAGCCGGTAGTCGGTGACCCCCACGACTTCGAGGTCGCCCACGGATTCCGGGGTTCGCTCAGCGAGGAGCGTCATGGCTGCTGCGATCTCGTCGGCACCTTCGGCACCGGGGCGAACGATGCTCTTCTGGGTCGAGACCCAGAGGCCGTGCCGCTCGTAGAGTCCGGCGAGCCGATCCCAGACGGTGGCTCCATTTCCCTGGTCTTCGGCGACGAGCGCGGCGAAGGCCACAGCCGCCGAGATCCCGTCTTTGTCGCGAACGGTCTGACCAACTGAGTATCCGAGCGCTTCCTCGTATCCGAACACGTACTCGCCGCGACCCTCTGCTTCGAGATCGAGAGCGGCGTTCCAGATCCACTTGAACCCGGTCAGTGTCCGGTCGTAGACCGCGCCGTAGTGCGTGGCGATCGACGCCAGCATCGGTGATGACACGATGCTGTTCATGACGATCGGTCGTTCGACAGTGCCACCACTGAGCATGTAGTCGGCAAGGAGAATCCCGATCTGATTCCCGCTGAGTTGCCGGTACCCGGAGCCGGCTTCCGGCACCGATATGGCCAGCCGATCGGTGTCCGGGTCGTTCGCGATCACGAGATCCGCGTCGATGGCTGATGCAAGTTCGTGAGCGAGATCCATCGCGCCGGGCTCCTCGGGGTTCGGGAACGCGACGGTCGGGAAATGGCCGTCCGGCTCGAACTGGGCGGCGACCGGGTGTACGCGGGGGAAACCGAACCGGTCGAGGGCAGCGACAACGTACTTCCCACCGACACCGTGCATCGCCGTGTAGACGATGCTGATCGTTCGATCACCCGTGGTCCCCGGGAGGTCTTGTGCCACTTCGTGGAGATACTCCTCGAACATCTCCTCACCGATGGGACGGGCGGCAGCACCGACGATCTCTGCTCTCGGGACCTCTGAAGCGCGATTCACGGCGGCGATCGCCTTCGCTATCTGCGTGTCGGTCGGCGGGATGATCTGCGCTCCGTTGGCCGCATAGACCTTGTAGCCGTTGTCGGCGGGCGGGTTGTGCGATGCGGTGACAACGATCGCTGCGACACCACCGAGGCTGAGAGAGGCATACGCAACGAGCGGCGTTGGGACCGGCTCCTCGAAGTACCGGACCTGGAAACCGGCGGCGACGAGCACGGCGATCGTGTCGTCCATGAACGTCGCTGAGGAGAGGCGGGCGTCGCGACCCACGACGACGGGCCCCTGGTCGGTCCCCGCTGTGGCGAGGAGGTAGTCGACAAGTCCTCGCGTCGCCCGGATCACCGTCGCTCGGTTCATCCGGTTGGAGCCGGCCTGCACGCGGCCGCGAAGGCCGGCGGTTCCGAACTGGAGGGTCGCTCCCATCCGTTCGGTGAGTTC
>JAYEIJ010000128.1:0-10220 GCA_034660035.1 Actinomycetota bacterium
ACAGACCACAGACCACAGACCATCCGTCGTCGACAGTCGTGGCGCTTTCGGCTGTTGTCTGTGGTCTGTCTGCTGTCGACCGTCCGAATACACTTCGTCGCCATGCGTATCACTCTTCTTGGGACCGGCGGGCCGCGACCGGACCCTGAACGACAGGGTCCGGCGACGCTTGTCGAAGTTGCCGGTCTGCGGCTGTTGTTCGACGCCGGTCGGGGCGTCGCGACCCAGTTGATTCGCGCCGGCGTTGAGACGCAAGACCTCGACGCCGTGTTCCTTACCCACCACCACTTCGACCACATCGGTGGCCTCGGCGATCTGCTCATGGCAGCGTGGAACAATGGCCGCGCCGAGCCCCTGAACGTGTACGGACCTCGCGGTACGCGAAGCGTCGTCGACTCCTTGTTCACCCGGATCTATGCGTCCGATATCCAATTCAGAATCCGGGAAGCAGAGAGATTGAACACGCCGATCCCTCATCCAGCAGACGTGTTCCGCTCCTTTGACATCGAGACCGGTGTCATCGAGCCGAACCCGCAGATCAGAGTGGAGGTAGGGTCCGTGGAACACGGGAGCCACGCCCTCGAACTCGGTGCGAACGAATGGAGCGCCGTCGGGTATCGGATCGAAGGTGATGATCGGGCGGTCGCCGTCGCCGGGGATGCCGTTGCCGGTCGTGATCTCGGACGACTCGCTCTCGACGCTGATGCTCTTGTCATCTGTGCGTATCTGGCCGGCGACGAGATCGTTGGCGATGAAGACCGGTTCCTCGCTGAGCACATCCTCGCCGGTGCCCCGCAGGCAGCACAGATCGCGATCGATACCGGTGCGCGTCAACTCATCCTTACTCACATGCGACAGAAGCCGGTGGACTCACTTGAGGCGATGGCCCACGAGGTGCGCAGGGTCTACGACGGTGAACTTGTCATGGGCGAAGACCTGCTGACGATCGAGGTGTAGCCGCTGCGCCCGTGGCTGAGAGATTGCTGCCGCTATTCAGGCATTTCACGTACGCTGGTGCTACGCCACCGGCGCATGTTCTCGATATCCATTGAGCCAATGAGGTAACACCAGATGAAACGAGCCATCAGTTCCGTACTCGCCCTCGCCATGGTCGCAGCACTGCTCGCGATCTTCGCAGGCGCGGCAACCGCACAGGTAACGGAGCCATCAGGTCAGGTTGCCGTCATCAACGGCGCAAGCACCGATCCAGTATCCGTCACCATCGGAGCAGACTCCCTGTCCGACGTCGCATATGCTGCAGATGCCGTGTCCGTGATCGTCCCTGAAGGGAACTACGACGTTACCTTCACAAGCGGCGCGGGCGATTCCTCTGTGAACACGGCAGTCGGCGGTCCGAGCGCACAGACCCTGGTCTCCACCAATGGCGCGTTGGCGATCCTTGGCTATCCCGTTGACATGACTCCGATCGATGCCGGCATGGCGAAGGTGACCGTTTGGAACACCACCGATGCGGTGGTGTCGCTCACAGTCGACGGTGGTGCGCCCGTCGACATTGCGCCGAAAGCCGAGGGTCCGACCCTGATGGTCGCTGACGGCGCCGGCGTCGCGATCGACATCGATGGAGTCACGAAGAATGTGGCGACACCGGCTGACTCCTACACCGACGTATTCGCCGTTAATGACGGAACAACGCCAGCGGTCGCTCTCGCGATCATCCCTTCGATTACCGATCTGATCGCCGCTCTCACTCCCTCGACCACCACGACGACCACGGCCGACACGACGACCACGACGACCCCCGGCGGGGTCACTGCCCCCGACGTTGTTGGGCAGACCGAAGACGATGCGACCGCCGCCATCACCGATCTCGGACTCGTCGCAGCGAAGACCGAAACCGCAGACGACAAGATCGCCAAAGGGATCGTCATCTCCCAAGATCCGGCAGGCGGAACAGAGGTGCCAGACGACTCGAAGGTCAACATCGTCGTCTCTACCGGATCCGAGGAGCCTGTTACCGTACCGGTGCCCGATGTCTCCGGGATGTCTGCCGCCGACGCGCAGACTGCGCTTGAAGACGCCGGCTTCACCGTCACGAGCCAGGAACAGGAGAGCGAGACCGTTGAAGCCGGACTCATCATCGAGACCAACCCCTCCGCAGAGACCGAAGTCGCCGCGGGAACCGAGGTCAAGATGATCGTCTCCACCGGCTTCGGAGACATCGTCGTGCCCGACTTCACCGGGATGACGGTCGATGATGCCACCAAGGCCGCTGAAGATGCCGGCCTGACGATCAAGTTCGTCGAAGACGCCGACCATCCAGATCCGGAAGGCGTCATCGTCTCTCAGGATCCGACGGGAGGAACGACGGTCGAAGAGGGCACCGAGGTTGTCGCCCAGTTGAGTCCGGCGATCGACGACGCGTGGGTGATCCTCACGCTGAGTCCCAATCGGGTCCTGACCGTCTCAGGCATCAATTTCCAACCCGGTTCGACGGTTGATCTCCTCGTGGTCGACACCGACACGGATGCCAAGGAGACCGTCCAAGATGACGGTTCCTGGTCCTCGACGGCCGACCTCTCTGAGGTTCACAATGAGGCGGAGTTGCTCCTGGTCACCGGCACCGCCGCCGACGGGAGCGCCTACGAAGCCACGTTCAAGATCCCGGCCGCGGGCGAGTCCACGGATGAGCCGACCGACGAGGTCCCGGCGGAGGAAGAGAGCAGTGGTATTCCGGTGTGGGTCTGGATCATCCTCGGCCTCCTGGTGATCGGCATCATCGCACTCGGCATCAAGATGTTCGCCGGTGGTGATTCAACCGGTGGTGACGAGACACCCGGGACGGACACACCGACCACAGAAACCAGCTAGCCAACACACCGGCGGCTCCTCGGCCTTCATGCCGACGCGCCGGGCAATCGAGTTGACGGAGGTGGGGCCCTTGGGCCCCGCCTCCGCGTCCGCGACACGGTACAAACGGGATCGCCGCGGTCCCTCCCGATTCGAGCAACGAACTTCCGGCCCTATCCGGTACCCGTTTGGGGACGGACGATGTCTTGTCAGAACCGGCGTCGTGGGTCATATCGGAGGCTCTCATGAAGTACCGCATCGAGCGAAGTCCCGACGGTGAGTGGATCATGGCGGACGTGTGGAAACGGGGCGCCGGCCTCTTGACCGATGCCCTGTTCAACAAGGGGACCGCATTCACGCTGGAGGAACGGCAACTGTTCGAACTCGATGGGATGCTCCCCCATCGCGTAACAGACCGGAAGCGTCAGGTCAGCCGGGCATGGGAACACCTCCAGGCGAAGGGCGACGATCCGCTCGAGAAGTACGTCTGCATGGCTTCTCTCCAGGGTCGCAACGAGACGCTGTACTTCCAGGTCCTCTCCGAGCACATCGAGGATCTGACGCCGATCGTGTACACGCCCACGGTTGGTGAGGCGGCGGTCTGTTTCAGTCACGCGTTCCGTCGGGGCCGCGGTCTGTGGATCACACCGGATCATCGGGGAAGGATCTACGACATTCTCGGACACGTTCGCAACGAAGACGTTCGTCTGATCGTCGTAACCGACAACGAGCGCATTCTCGGTCTCGGTGACCAAGGCGTCGGTGGGATGGTGATTCCGATCGGCAAACTCGCGCTCTACACGCTCGGCGCCGGCATCCACCCGGCGTACACGCTACCGATCAGTCTCGATGTGGGGACCGACAACCCGGATCTTCTCGACGATGATCTCTACGCCGGCTGGCAAGAACCCCGCCTCCGAGGTGCTCCGTACTACGAACTGGTGGATGAGTTCGTCGAAGCGGTTCGGCGACGCTTCCCCGACGCGATCCTGCAATGGGAGGACTTCAAGAAGGCGAACGCGTTCGTCCTCCTAGACCGATACCGATCAGTTCTGCCGTCGTTCAACGACGACATCCAGGGAACGGGTGCCGCCATCGTTGCCGGCATCATCGCTTCGTGCGCTCGAACAGGGATCAAGCTGACCGATCAGCGAGTGCTGATGGTCGGGGCGGGAGCCGCTGGGGTAGGGATCGCCCGTCACATTCGCCACGCGCTCATCGCTGCGGGAATAGCGGACGAGGATCTATGGGAGCACATCGCCTTGTTCGACACGATCGGACTCATCAGCATGGCCTGTGAGGAGATCGAGCCACACCAGCACAGCGTCGCGTGGTCGGCAGACATGGCCGAGGCCCGGGGATTGACGGGAGAGGCGTCCACCGATCTTGCGTACGTAGTGGAGAACTTCCGGCCAACGATCATGGCAGGAGCGACCGGAATGCCCGGTCTGTTCTCCGAAAACGTGATCCGCACGATGGCGGAACACGTCGAACGTCCCGTCGTGATGGCGCTCTCGAATCCAACAAGCAAGTGCGAGGCCGTGCCCAGCGACGTACTCGAGTGGACCGACGGCCGCGCGATCGTGGCCACCGGGAGCCCATTCGATCCGGTCGAGATCGATGGGAGGATGCACACGGTCTCTCAGGCCAACAACGTCTATATCTTCCCCGGGGTCGGCATGGGGGCGCTCGTGTCCAAAGCGCGAGAAGTGACGGACTCCATGTTCGTCGCCGCGGCCGACGCTCTCGCCGCCCGTACCATCGCAGCGAGTGCCGATGAGAACAGCCTGTACCCGCCGCTTCGCAATCTGCGTGTGATCACCCGGGACATCGCCGGAGCCGTGGCCCGGGAGGCGCGGGATGCCGGCGTGGGGAGAGATCTCTCAGACGAGGAGATCGAGCAAGAACTCGATCACGAGATCTGGGATTTCAACTACCCGACGCTGCGACCGATCTGAGCATCCCGTAGTCCGTAATCCGTATCCGATACTGGCCCCGCTCGAGTCTCTTGGCTCTTGCTACTTGCTACTTGCTACTCGCTGCGAAGCAGCGCTCGCTACCGTTCGGGGTCCATGGCTTCGCTCATTTCACGCGCTCGAACAGCCCTCGCTTCGCGAGGGCATGCTGCCTTCCTCGCGGCGTCGCTGTTGCTCGGGATCTTGGTCGGCCTCGGAGCGGCGTTGCTCGTCCGGGCGCTGGAACTCGTCTCGAACAGCGTCGGCGAAGCCGATGCGCTCATCGGGTTCGGGAGGTGGATGTTCTTGGTCTCGATCCCGATCGGACTCCTCGCGTCATGGCTCCTGAACCGATGGCTGGGTCCCGGTGTTTCCGGAGGTGGCGTGGCCGAGACCATGGTTTCGGTGAATCTCGAAGCGGGACACCTCCCGACGAAGCTGGTCCCATCGAAGATCGTTGCTACCGCGGCCACTCTCGGAACGGGCGGTTCAGGTGGCCGAGAGGGTCCCATCGTCCTCATCGGAGGTGCCATCGGATCATCATTCGCCCGGTACACCGGATTCGGCCTCGATCAGGTGAAGAGCTTCGTCGCGGCCGGGGCCGGTGCCGGCATCGGGGCCAGCTTCAACGCCCCGATCGCCGGGATGATGTTCGCTCTCGAGGTGATCCTGAGCTCGTTCGCAATCCGCCACGTCAGCGCCATAGTCGTTACATCGGTGGCGGCGGCGGTGACGACGCACACCCTTGTCGGCGAAGAGGTCTTCCTCCGCTCCCCCGCCTACGAACTTCACGATCCGCGGCAGTTGATCCTCTACATCGTTCTCGCTCTGCTCGCCGTGCTGTTCGGTACGTTCTTCCTCCGTGTTCTCGACCGCGTCAGTATCACGAAGATGGTGTCCGCGATCCCTGGATGGGTCGTTCCGCTGTTGATGGGCGTCTCGGTTGCCCTCATCGGCGTGGTGTACCCGGAGACGCTCGGCACCGGGCAGGCGTTCCTCAATGAGTTGCTCTCGCTGTCAGACCATGGACAATTCGTCTGGTGGACTTTGTTCGTCATTGCCGCACTCAAATCTGTCACCGCAGCCCTCACCCGCAAGGGCGGAGGCTCGGCCGGCACGTTCATGCCGGCTCTCGTCATCGGCGGCGCCGTCGGCGCCGGTTTCGCAGTCCTCATCGATCCCTTCTGGACCCTGTCCGAGATCGAACCAGGGGCATTCGCTCTCGTCGGGATGGCAGCGGCGCTCGCGGCAACGGCTCGAGCACCGCTCACCGCTGTAATCCTGGTGTTCGAATTGACCGGCAGCTACGGATTGGTTCTCCCGCTGATGCTCGCGTCGGCGCTCGCGACCTTCATCAGTGAGCAGTTCCATCCAGAGTCCGCCTACACCATGGCGCTCGCCCGCAAGGGGATCCGTCTGCCGGAGACCGAGGACATCGACCTCCTCGACACCGTTCTCGTGAGCGAGGTCATGGCCCACGTCGACGAGACGGCTACGTCGGACATGACTCTCGCAGAACTCGACGAGCGCCTTGACCGAACCCGCCACCACGGCATGCCGGTCGTCGATGGAGATGAACTGGTCGGCATCATCACGGTCACCGATGTCGAGCGAGGCGCAGCAGAGGATTCTCCCCGGACGGTGGGAGACGAGATGACCGTCACACCCGTCACCATCACCCCTGACCTGCCGGTCTCGGCGGCCCTTGCACGCATGGCCTCGATGGGTCTAGGACGTCTCCCCGTCGTCGCCGATGACAACCGCCGACACCTCGTTGGTATGTTCCGCCGCGAATCGGTCGTCAAGGCCTATCACCACGCTCTCGGCACGTCCACGGGCCGCCACCTCTACCGGGATCGTATGCGGGTGCGGACACAGCCGGGAGCCGCCTTCTTCGAGGCCCCGGTGCGGCGCGGTTCACCGATCATCGGATCCCTGGTGAAGGACGTTCGATGGCCGGAAGGGGCCGTGCTCGTCTCGATCCGCCGCGGCTCAGCCGTGCTCATCCCTCACGGCAGCACAGCCATCGAGTTGGGCGACGCGATCACCCTGTTCGGCACCGGGGAGTCCCGCGAGCAACTCGGCTTCCTGATGGAACCGGCCCAAGATCCAACGAGTGAGTGGGACCATCCGTAGGAAGGCGAGCGTCAAGTCCTCCTTACGATCATTACGCTGTCTCTCATGCGACGCATCGGATCCTGCGACGAGGTCGACTACTCAGATCGACTGCTCAAGGCGATACTCACCCGGTTCGGCGGGCACGCCATCAGACAGGAGCCATGATGACAACGGAAGTCGACCGCCACGTCTTCGTCATCTTCGGTGGCACGGGCGACCTGGCACGCCGCAAACTGATTCCGTCGCTCTACCGTCTCATCACCGAGAGCAACATCGCCGACCGGTGTGTCCTGCTGGGAGTCGCTTCCGGTGATCTCGATGACGACCAATACCGTGCATGGGCACGCCGGGCGTTGGAAGGTGCCGGTCTCGAGGATCTCGATCTCGAGTCGTGGTGTGACGACCACGTCCACTACCAGCGCCTCACTCGCGAGGCCCCTTCATATGATGAGGTTCGGCGCCGCATCGAAGCGATCGAAACCGACCACGAGTTGCCCGGCAACAGAGCCTTCTACCTGGCGCTCCCTCCCCCCGTGTTCCCGACCGCCATCACAGGCCTCGGAGAAGCCGGACTGGGCGAGAGCCCCGGATGGACCCGGCTCGTCATCGAGAAGCCGATCGGCACCGACCTGGAATCCGCACGCGAGCTGAACGAGGTAGTGCACGAGTTCTTCGACGAGAGCCAGGTCTACCGAATCGACCACTACCTGGGCAAGGAGACCGTGCAGAACCTCCTGTCGTTCCGCTTCGCCAACCCCATGTTCGAGAGCGTGTGGAACCGGGATCGAGTTGAGTCCATCGAGATCACCGTCGCCGAGGATCTCGGGGTCGGGACTCGTGCCGGGTACTACGAGTCGGCCGGTGCCCTCCGAGACATGGTGCAGAACCATCTCACCCAGGTCCTTGCCCTGGTCGCCATGGAACCACCGATCTCGTTCGACGCCGACCAGATCCGCACCGAGAAGGTCAAGGTGATCGAAGCCATCGCTCCGATCCGTAGTGAGAACGTCGTCTACGGTCAATATGACGCAGGGGAGATCGATGGCACGGCCGTCCCCGGTTACCGCAATGAAGACGGCGTCGCACCCGACTCCCGGACCCCCACGTTCGTCGGCCTCAAGCTCGAGATCGACACTTGGAGGTGGACGGGTGTGCCGTTCTACCTCCGCACCGGCAAACGGCTTCCGAAGCGCATCACACAGATCGCGGTCACGTTCCAACGCCCACCGCTCTGCATCTTCCATGGGCGTCGTGACTCATGCGTCATCGATTCGAACGTGCTCCTCATCACACTGCAACCCGATGAAGGGTTCACGCTCAGTTTCAACGTCAAAGCACCGGCGGAAACGTTCGCTCTCAACTCCCAGGTGTTGAGGTTCAGCCACGACGATGTGTACGGGAGACTCCCCGATGCCTATCAAACGCTGATCCTCGACGTCATCGAAGGCGACCAAACCCTCTTCGTGCGATCCGACGAGGTCGACGCATCGTGGCGTCTCTACGACCCGCTCCTCGATGACAACCCCGAACCGCACCGCTATGCGGCCGGAACCTGGGGTCCGGCAGTGCTGGACGAGACGCTCGCGTTGGGCGGAAGAGCATGGATTCCCGACTGATCGCAGCGAAACCGGCACCAGTTCGAGATCGGTGTCCGAGACACCCAGAACGTGAGACTCGAGACGCGAGACAGCGACACTTCGTGTCTCAAATCACGTGCCTCGACTCCCAATTCGTCCTGCCCCACCCATCGGGTCGCCATCACCTGACTCTGACATGCTCCTGGACCGGAACCGGATTCTTGCGAAGGGTTCCTTCACGGCTATTCGCGCGGCCGGTACCGGTCCCAGATCCCGCGCGTCTCTACGGCGGCGGGGCGTGGATGGGTGGTCTGAGGAATCGTCTGCGTTGGGGTGGTGTGGAGGGGTCGATGGTGAAGCCGCGGCCGTGGATGACGACGTGGTGGTGGAACCAGCACAGGGTCGTGAGGTTCCCGGCATCGGTTGGACCACCCTCACTCCACGGTCTGATGTGATGTGCCTGGAGTCGGTAGCGGCTGACGCAGCCTTCGATGGTGCACATGCCGCCGTCTCGGTGGAGGACGAAGCGTCTCAGGCGGGGTGGGATGATCCTGGTTCTGCGTCCCATGTTGACCGGCGTGCCGTCCGTGGCGCGTGCAGTGACTTCGATGGTGCCTTGGCAGAGGATGGCTTCGATGGTGTCGGGGCCGACCCTGGGTCCGGCTTCGATCACGGCCCCGGTCTCACCGTTGGTCGCTGTGGCGTCGTGGGCGTCGACGAACACGGTCAACAGCGGCGTCGCTGTCTCGATCGTGGCGCCGTCTGTGCCGGCGAGCGAGTCGAGGCTGATCGCCCACAGGGCGTCCGCCCATCGGGTACCCCGGGTGCGGTCCCCATCCGGATCGAGAGGTAACTGGTCGGCTTTGGCGTCAAGGGCTTCGACGAAGGTACGGCCTGCGAGGCCGGGGAGGTAGCCGTGGACCCGCCACGATGACTCGTCGAGGTTCGGCTGTGCGGTCATGTAGCGCGTGTCGAACGCTTCGCGTTCGGTGTCACGGGTCACACGGTGCCGGTTCGACACCAGACGCCGGATCCGAGCGACGTCATAGGCGGCCATCTCATCAACAATGCCCGCGTCTTCTGACGGGTCCGCGATCCGAGCTACGGCGACGGCCCGATCGAAGGTGATCGACCCAGCACCCGCGGTCGCCTCGACGGTGGGGAGAGCCTCAAGACGCCGGGAGGTAGACACGAGAGCCTTGGCGGTCTCGGGCGCAACATCGAGACGACCCGTCACCCACTCTCCCAGGGACCGGCAACCGTCGGCCAACGGGGCCTGACGACGGTCGATCTCACGGATGATCGTCATCTGCGCAGAACGCATCCGGCCGATCGTGGCCTCAGCGTTCAGGAGCTGCTGCTCCAACGTGTCGGTCGTGAGGATGGTCGTCGTATCCATATGAGCAACGTATCAAGGGCGTGTGACAAGAAACGGCTCGTTGGGACAGATTTCTCGAAGAAACTTCGGTTTCTTTCGAGGCTTTGCGCGGCCGGCCTCATCGTCATCGTCCGGACTCCCAGAGCTCCCCTGCTTCGCTGCGCTCGCAGTAATCAGTATTCAGTATTCAGTAGTGGGTCCGTAGTCGGTACGAGACAACCCCTCCCAATGGACTCACCGGGGCGAAGCCGCGTCCTCCGGCTCCGTGAAGGAACAGCACCTCCCCGGGCTGCGGACAACCGACAACTCTCAGCGAAGCCGGACGATGTCGCTCTTCGCGAAGATCGGGGCTACCTCGACTCCGAGGAACTTGCTATACAGCAC
>JAYEIJ010000129.1:0-8188 GCA_034660035.1 Actinomycetota bacterium
AGACGAGGTGTGAGTAGCGGAGTAGCGGAGTAGCGGAGTAGCGGAGGAAGAAGAGCTACCAGCCGCCAGCTACCAGCTACCAGCTTTGAGCTTTGAGCTATGAGCAAGAAGAAGGGGGGGGGAGTCTTCGCCGACTACCGACTACCGACTACCGACTACCGACTACCGACTACCGACTACCGACTACCGACTACCGACTACGGACTACCACTACCGACTACCGACTACCGACTACCGACTACGGACTACCACTACCGGCTGGCCTCCGTAGGAGGCCCAACGCCGTACCATGAAGAGACGGGCGGCCGATGCCCGGCAATGAGTCGAGGAGCAGTGTGAGCCGCACCGCACGAACCATCTTGATCTACCTGGCCGTGATCTTCGTCGTGGTGATGGCCGTGAACGTGTTCGTCAACCAGTCGAACGAACCCAAGGAACTCAGCCTCAACGAGTTCAACGAGAAGATCGCCGCCGGTCAGATCGACGAACCGGTCACGATTCGGGACCGGTCGAACGAGGTCATTGGAACGTACAGTGACGGATCGGGCGAACCGGTCGATTTCATCACGAAGTACCCGGCAGAGTATTCGCCCGATGTCACACAGTCCCTCCTTGACGCCGGGATGGAGACCATCACCGACAACCAGGAACCGTCGATGTTCCAGTGGTTCCTTGGCAACGTCTTCCCGTATCTGCTGCTGTTCGGGCTGTTCATCTTCATCATGTTCCAGCTCCAGGGCGGCGGGAACCGCGTCATGCAGTTCGGCAAGTCCAAGGCAAAGCAGGTAACGAAAGACACGCCGAAGGTCACGTTCGACGACGTCGCCGGCGTAGACGAAGCGATCGAAGAACTCGACGAGATCAAGGAATTCCTGGAGACGCCTCAGAAGTTCCGGGCCATGGGGGCGAAGATTCCCAAGGGTGTGCTGCTCTACGGACCGCCGGGAACCGGCAAGACACTCCTGGCGCGAGCCGTCGCCGGAGAGGCGGCCGTCCCCTTCTACGCGATCTCAGGGTCGGAGTTCGTCGAGATGTTCGTCGGCGTCGGTGCAAGCCGGGTCCGCGACCTTTTCGAGCAGGCGAAGGCGAGCGCTCCCTCGATCGTCTTCATCGACGAGATCGACGCCGTCGGACGCCACCGCGGGGCCGGCCTCGGGGGCGGACACGATGAACGGGAGCAGACGCTGAACCAGCTCCTGGTCGAACTCGACGGTTTCGACGTCAAGGCCGGCGTCATCGTCATGGCATCGACGAACCGGCCCGATATCCTCGACCCGGCCCTGCTCCGCCCCGGGCGATTCGACCGTCAGATCGTTGTCGATCGGCCGGACATCAAGGGACGCGAACAGATCCTTGAAGTCCACGCCAAGGGGAAACCATTCGAGGACGATGTCGAGCTGAACGCGCTCGCCCGCCAGACACCCGGCTTCACCGGCGCCGACCTCGCGAACCTCATCAACGAGGCGGCCCTGCTCGCCGCAAGAAGGAACAAGACGAGGATCGGGCAGCCGGAGCTCGAGGAAGCGATCGAGCGAGTGATCGCCGGCCCGGAACGCAAAAGCCGGGTCATGTCGGAAGAGGAGCGGAACCTCACTGCATATCACGAAGGCGGACACGCCCTCGTCGGCTATGCCCTCCCGAAACTCGACCCGATTCACAAGGTCACGATCATCCCGCGCGGGCGTGCAGGCGGCTACACGATGGCTCTGCCACTCGAAGACAAGTACTACGAGAAGCGCAGCGAACTCGTCGACCAACTCGCGTACGCTCTCGGTGGCCGCACCGCCGAGGAGATCGTGTTCGGTGACCCATCCACCGGCGCATCCAACGACATCGAGAAGGCAACCAGCCTCGCACGCAAAATGGTCATGGAGTACGGGATGAGCGATCGACTCGGGCCACTCAAGTACGGACAGCCCGAAGGCGAGGTGTTCCTCGGCCGGGATTACACCAAGGGGCAGGACCTCTCGAACGAGGTCGCAGCCGCCATCGACGACGAGGTCCGGAAGTTGATCACCCAGGCCCACGAGGAAGCAACGCAGATCATCGTCAGGCACCGTGACGCCCTTGATCGGATCTCTGCAGAACTGATGGAGCACGAGACGCTCGACGCCGCCCAAGTCATCAAAGTGTTCCACGATGTGCCGAAATGGGAGCACACCGATAGCGGCGGACTGCGTATCAAGGGACCGGAGACGGCCGCGACCACCGGAGGGATCGCTGCCGCCCAAACGACCGGCGGAAGCACTCCCTGATCCGTGGCGTTCAACCCGACCATCTGGGATCTCCGGGAGCGTTCACTCACCACGGCCGATCACACGCTTGTGATGGGCATCGTCAACGTCACACCCGACTCGTTCTCCGACGGCGGCCGGTGGATCGATGCGGAATCGGCCATTCGGAAGGGCATGGAACTCGCCGATCTGGGTGCGGACATCGTTGACGTCGGCGGCGAATCGACGAGACCGGGCGCAGCACCGGTCGACGCCGCAGAGGAGCGGGCCCGCGTTGTACCCGTCGTCGAGGCACTTGCCGCGGAGGGAGTGGTTGTCTCGATCGACACGAGTAAGCCATCGGTTGCCCTTGCGGCGATCGAAGTCGGGGCCGAGATCGTCAACGACGTCACCGGCCTTTCGGATCCGGTGATGATCGAGACATGTTCCGACGCCCGCGTTGGCGTGGTGATCATGCACATGCTCGGAGAACCTCGAACGATGCAGATCGACCCGACGTACGAAGACGTCGTCACTGAGGTGGCAGAATTCCTCAGGCGGCGGACCGAGGTTGGCGTTGCTGCCGGCATCGACGCTTCGCGGATCGTGGTCGACCCCGGTATCGGGTTCGGCAAGACGATCCGGCACAATCTCGACCTGCTCAACAGCATCGACCGAATCGGCGGGGGACGCCCGGTCCTCGTAGGGGCCTCGCGGAAGGCCTTTCTTGGAACGATTCTCGATCAAGCGGGGCGACCTTCGTCTCCAGAAGACCGTGACACTGCAACAGTCGCGACGGCGGCGCTGGCCGTCGCGAAAGGAGCCGCGGTGCTGCGCGTCCACGATGTTGCAAGCGCCGTCGACGCTGCGCGAACAGCCGACGCTATCGTGCGGGTTCGTTGATGGCCAAGAAAGATGTACCAGGGCTCGAACCGAGAGGCTTCCGGTGGGTGATCGCCGGTCGCTTCGCCGTGTCCGACCGCATCGGCGGGTCCGGGTTTCAGCATCGGCGTGTCCGGCGCGAAGAAGAGATCGCGTGGCTCAAGGAACAGGGAATCAACACGATTCTCACCCTCCTGCCTGCAGGCCAGAACAAGACCGCATATGAAGAAGCAGGCTTCAGGGTCATCGTTAACACTGTCGAAGGAACGCCGGCCGAGATCGACAATGTGACCGGCGTGTTCGAAGCCATGGACGAGGCGCTGAACGCGCAGGGCGCATCGGTGCTCCTGCACCGGGACACGATCGACGAGACGGTCGCCGGACTCCTTGCCGGCTATCTCGTCCACTGCGATCTCGTGGCTGATCCCATCGTCGCGACATCAGTGATCCAGGAGATCCTTGGACGTCCCCTCGGTCCTGAGGGGCGCGGACTCATTCCCACGCGGTGAGCCGCTGTGCGATCGCCGCCGGATCCAATCTCGGTGACCGTCCTTCCCACCTGAGTGCAGCGATCGACGGCCTCAACGCCGTTGGGGCCATTGCGGGCATCTCGTCGGTCTACGAGACCGCTCCGATCGGCGGGCCGGAGCAGGGACCGTTCCTCAACGCGGTCGTGCTCATCGATACGGCTCGCACACCGATCGGCCTGCTTCGCGAGATCCTGCTGATAGAGAGATCAAGGGGCCGCGTGCGCCACGAGCGCTGGGGACCGAGGTCGCTCGATCTCGATCTCATTCTCTACGAGCAGGAGAGGATCGACGAACCCGGCCTCACAGTGCCACACCCGCGGATGCTCCAGCGTCGCTTCGTGCTCGAACCCCTCCTCGAGGTCTGGCCGGCCGCCAGGATGCCCGACGGATCGGCCATCAAGGCGGCTTCCGATGACGTAGGAAGCCAGGAGATCCGTCGAACCGACGTGGTTCTTGGAGTAGCCGGGTAGCGGAGGAAGAAGAGCCATGAGCTCTGAGCTTTGAGCAACAGCGAACAGCGAACAGCGAACAGGAGCGGCACCTCGTCGACTACGGGATACGGACTACGGACTACGGATTACGGATTACGGACTACACCCGGCGAAGCCGGGTCAATCGACTACCTTCTACTACCACACAGCCCCGAAGGGGGTCGGACCGATACCGGGAGGATCGGAGCCATATGCGCATCGCCCTTGTCGGGCCCGGACGGGCGGGCCAGTCCATCGCCATCGCAGCCAACGGCGCCGGCCACGACGTGGTTGCCGTTGCCGCGCGTGATGCCGAACAGGCCACCGCCGTGGCTCGATGTTTCGATGCCGTTCCGCTCGCGATAGGCGAGCCGATTCCGCCGGTCGATCTCGTCGTCATCGCTGTGAGCGACCACGCCATCGAGGCGGTCGCCGGTGAGGTCGCACCCATCGCGAGGAACGCTGCAGCGAGCGCCGTCCACCTCTCCGGGGCGACACCGGTCTCGGCCTTGAGCGTGTTCGGTGACCACGGAGTCGCAATCGGGTCCTTTCATCCGCTCCAGACCATGCCGACGCCGGATCTTGGAGCTCGGAGGCTCGCCGGAGCGTGGGTCGCCGTGACGGCGGAGGAACCGCTGCGATCGACGCTCTACGAATTTGCCAGGACGATCGGCCTCCACGCATTCGACCTTCGCGATGACGACCGGGCGGCGTACCACGCTGCCGCCGCCGCTGCCGCGAACTTCCCGCTCTCGGCACTCACCGTTGCCCGACGCCTCTTCGAAGCGAAGGGCGTACCGTTCGATGCCGCACGACCGCTCGTCGACGCGATCGTCGCCAACGCCTTTGAATTCGGACCGGAAGCGTCACTCACAGGTCCGGTCGCCCGTGGCGACACAGAGACCGTGAACCTTCAGATCGCTGCGGTCCGAGAAACGGCGCCCGATCTTGCCGGAGCGTTCGAATCGATGGTGGACGCGACGGCGGCCGTTGCCGATGTGTTCAGAGAGGACCGAGAACGATGAAGACCGTTCGAACGTTCGCGGCCGCCAGAGCATTGGGTTCGGGCCGCGTCGGACTGGTCCCAACGATGGGGTATCTCCATGAGGGGCACATCAGTCTCGTCGACGCGGCCCGACGCGAATGCGATACGGTCACGGTCAGCCTCTTCGTCAACCCGCTCCAGTTCGGGCCAACCGAGGATCTCGCCTCATACCCCCGCGACCCCGATCGCGACGCCGAGATGGTCTCCGCGGCCGGTGCCGATGTCCTGTTTGCGCCACCGCTCGCGGAGATGTACCCCACCGAGATGCTCACGACCGTCTCGGTCGCGGACGTCACGAAAGGAATGGAGGGGGGACTTCGGCCGGGGCATTTCGATGGGGTTGCCACCGTCGTTGCCAAGCTCTTCGCCGGCCTCGTGCCCGACCGGGCGTACTTCGGAAGGAAGGACGCGCAGCAACTCGTCACTGTTCGCCGTATGACGGACGACCTGTCGTTTCCGACGGTGATTGTCGGGGAGCCCATCGTACGCGAGTCCGACGGTCTCGCTCTGTCGTCTCGCAACATCTACCTCGATCCCGCGGAACGCACGGCGGCTCGCTCCATCAGCAGGGGAATCATGGCCGTCGCCGATGCGGTCCTGAGAGGTGAGCGGTCCGGCGTGGAACTCGAACGGATCGCGGCAGCACCGGTGAACCAAGAGCCGGGCATCGACCTCGACTACGCGACACTTGCAGACCAGGACACGGCCGCCGCCCTGACCAGTCTCGACCGACCCGCGTTCCTTGCTGTTGCTGCGCGGGTCGGGAGGACGCGCCTTCTCGACAACGTACACATCGACCCGTTCGACGCCGGATGGACTCCCGACGTCGGCATCCGTCTCGACGGACCTTCGATCCTCTACCGGGAGGCCTAATGCTGCTCACGATCGACGTAGGGAACACCCAGATCGCCGTTGGACTGTTCCGTGGGGATGAACTCGTCGGCCATTGGCGGTTCTCCACGAAGGAGCAGACCACCGACGAGATGCGATGGGAGTTGCTCGGCGTCCTTGCCCTCGACGGCTTCACGCCAAGCGACATCGGTGGCGTCGCCGTATCGAGTGTGGTGCCGTCGGTGACGGCGACGATGCGCTGCGTTGCGCCGGCGCTGTCACACGGCCCGATCCTGGTCGTCGGTCCGGGGGTGCGGACCGGCATGTCGATCCTCATCGACAACCCCCGCGAGGTCGGCGCCGACCGGATCGTCAACGCCGTCGCCGCCCGAGAGCGACACGGGAACCCGGTCATCGTTGTGGATTTTGGAACGTCGACCAACTTCGACGTAGTCGGCGCCGACGGGGCCTATATCGGCGGTGTGATCGCTCCGGGTCTCGAGATCGCAACCAGGGCGCTGATCTCCGGGACGGCGGCGCTCCGGCGAGTGGAATTCGTCGTACCGCGGTCTCCGATCGGTAAGGGCACTGTGGAGGCGATCCAGAGCGGGGCGCTCTACGGTCACGCGGGCCTCGTCGACGGAATCATCGAACGCCTCCTCCACGAAGTCGGTAGCGATGCCACCGTGGTGGCCACCGGCGGTCTTGCCTCTACCATCGTGCCGCACTGCAGCAACGTCGAGACCGTGGACGAGTATCTGACGCTCGAAGGGCTGCGCATCATCTACGACCGGAATCAGGAAGAGCGATGACCGACGACAAGCCGAGCGATTCGATCACCTACGACGATCCGATTGTTGTTGCTCGAATAGCGAAGCATCGGGAGGCCATTCGAGCCGGCGACTACCCGTACCGATTCGACCGCACCGATCTCGCCGCCGACCTCCATGAGCGGTTTGACGACATCGATCCGGGGACTGAGACGGGCGTCGAGGTCACCGTTGCCGGACGACTCATGAACGTGCGCGACATGGGGCGACTCGCCTTCGGCGTGCTCCAGGATGTCTCGGGTCGAATCCAGTTGTTCGTCAGCAAGGCGGTCCTGGGAGACGAGGAATTCGGTCGGTTCCTCGACCTTGATTCGGGAGACTGGATTGGAGCGTCCGGCGAGGTCATGGCCACGAAGAAGGGCGAGCTCAGCGTCCGCATTTCGTCCTTTGTGTTGTTGTCCAAGGCGCTTCGCCCGCTGCCCGACAAGTGGCACGGTTTGAAGGATGTCGAAGCAAGATCGCGGCAGCGCTACCTCGATCTCATGGTGAACGAGGATTCTCGCGAGACGGCGCTGATCCGGGCGAAGGTGGTCGCTGAGTTGCGCCGCCAGTTCGATGACCGACAGTTCATCGAGGTCGAGACTCCGGTGCTGTTGACACAGGCAACGGGAGCCACTGCACGACCGTTCGAGACTCACCACAACGCGCTCGATCTCGACCTCTCCCTCCGAATCGCAACCGAGCTGTTCCTGAAACGACTGGTCGTTGGAGGGATCGAGCGCGTTTTCGAGATCGGCAGGATCTTCCGAAATGAGGGAGTGGACGCCACCCACAACCCCGAGTTCACCATGCTCGAGGCGTACCAGGCATTCGCCGACTACGGCGACATCATGGTGTTGATCGAAGAGGTCCTCGCTGCCGTTGCAGAGGCAGCGGTGGGCACGTCCACACTGACGTACCAGGGGCGCATGCTCGATCTCACGCCACCGTTCCGCCGGGTGCGACTCTCGGATCTGGTCGCGGAGGTGGTGGATGAGGATGTGTCCCTCGACACCTCGATCGACCGGCTTCGCATTCTTGCCGATCGATACGGAATCGAGATCGATCCGTCGTGGGGGGCAGGTCGCGTCATATTCGAGATCTATGAGGCTGCCGCGGAGCCGACGATCTGGGAGCCGACCTTCGTGACGGACTATCCCAAAGAGGTCTCGCCTCTCTCGCGACTGCACCGCCATGATCCCCGCCTCACCGAGCGATTCGAATTGGTCATCGCCGGTTCGGAGTACGCGAACGCCTTCTCGGAGTTGAACGACCCATTGGATCAGCGCGAGCGTTTCGAGGCACAAGCCGCGGCTCGCGCTGCGGGCGACGATGAGGCGCACCCGATCGACGAGGACTACATCCGCGCCCTTGAGTACGGCCTGCCGCCGACCGGCGGTCTCGGGAT
>JAYEIJ010000129.1:8288-10154 GCA_034660035.1 Actinomycetota bacterium
GCGATGAGATCCAGAACATCGTCGGTCATCTGGAAGACGAGACCCATCTCCCACGCCCACTCTGAGATGGCATCCACATCACCCGGTGTGGCGCCTGCTGTGATCGCGCCGAGACGGGCTGACGTGCGGATCAGGCTGGCCGTCTTCCCGCCGATCACCTGGAAGTACCCATCGGGTCCGTGGTCGAGGCCACCGGAGAACCGCAACTCTGCCACCTGACCCTCGCACAGTCGGGCGTAGGTGCGGGCGACCAACGCCACGGCCTCCTCACCGAGAGGGGCTGCCACCTCCGAAGCTCGCGCGAGTAGGAAGTCGCCGGCGAGAATGGCGATCGTATTCGACCAGTTCTCGTTGACCGAGACCCGGCCGCGGCGGGAATCGGCTTCGTCGATCACGTCGTCGTGGTAGAGAGATCCGACGTGAACCAACTCGACCGACACTCCTGCCTCGACGGGGCCGTCACCGTCACCGGGACCGAGTTCCCCGGCAACCTGCGCGAGGAGCGGTCGATATCGCTTCCCGCCGGCGCGGAGAAGATGCTGGGCGATATCGGTGAGGAAGACGTCATCTGAACGGGTCACCTCGAGGAGGCGCCGCTCGACGGCGGCCATGCGCTCCCACACGCGGGGAACGGGTACGAGGTCGTTCAGGATGGGGCGATCCACAAGACTCCTAGGAGTGTGTTGGGCAATGCCGTTGCCCAGATCGGCGGCCGGGCGCGCCAGGCGCAAGGATGAGGGTTCGCCACTCCTTGTGTCGGAATGGCGGAGCCGAAGCCACAGCGCGTGGTGATGCCCGGTCGTTGAGATGGGCGACATGCATTGCTCAACGTGCTCCTCAGCCTTCGGGAATCGGGATGGTAGCCCCGGTGTTCACCGAAGCATGAGCCTGATTAGCGCGACAAACAACCCGGGCCTATCGGGCACCCCGTCCTATACTCGACGAGGCGCTCGGGGAACCCAGCGCCATCGTTACACCATGAGGTATCGCCTTGTTCGAACGGTTCACTGATAGGGCCCGGAGGGTCGTTGTCCTCGCTCAGGAAGAGGCGCGGCTCCTCAACCACAACTACATCGGCACCGAGCACATCCTCCTCGGCCTCATCCACGAAGGGGAGGGCGTCGCCGCCCGTGCCCTCGAGAGCATGGGGATCAGCCTCGAATCCGTTCGGAGCCAGGTCGTGGAGATCATCGGTCAGGGCTCCCAGGCACCGAGCGGACACATCCCGTTCACGCCGCGTGCCAAGAAGGTTCTCGAACTGTCTCTTCGCGAAGCCCTCCAGCTCGGCCACAACTACATCGGCACCGAACACATTCTCCTCGGCCTCATCCGCGAAGGAGAGGGCGTTGCCGCCCAGGTGCTCCAGCAACTCGGCGCGGAGTTGCACAAGGTGCGCCAGACGGTCATTCAGCTTCTCTCCGGAGTCCAGGGCGAGGAAGCGACACCCGCCGGTCACCCGGGAGGGGGCGGTCGGAGCGAAGCGAGCGCCTCAAGCAGTGGCTCGACGGTGTTGGACCAGTTCGGTCGGAACATGACGCAACTCGCACGGGAGCGCAAGCTCGACCCGGTGATTGGTCGTTCGACTGAGATCGAGCGCGTCATGCAAGTGCTGTCCCGCAGAACGAAGAACAATCCGGTTCTCATCGGAGAGCCGGGTGTTGGCAAGACGGCCATCGTAGAAGGACTCGCCCAACGGATCGTCGACGGCAACGTGCCGGACACGCTCACCGACAAGCATCTCTACACCCTCGATCTGGGTGCTCTCGTGGCCGGTTCCCGCTACCGGGGTGACTTCGAGGAACGGCTGAAGAAGGTCCTGAAGGAGATCCGGACCCGGGGCGACATCATCTTGTTCATCGACGAGAT
>JAYEIJ010000130.1:0-10077 GCA_034660035.1 Actinomycetota bacterium
CCGATTCCACCGTTGGCGTTCACCCATGCCCAGTACATCTGCTGTCCCGCCAGGATCGGCTTGACGAGCGGAGCGAACGGACCGGTGAGGTCGGCGGTCTGCCCGACCATGATCGTGCCGGCTTCGAGATCGACACCGAAGTCGACCGTGAGGTCTCCGCCGGCCTCGGCTGCGGTCGTCGTCGTCTCAGCCGCCGCAGCCGTCGTCTCAGTGGCAGCAGCCGTCGTCTCGGTAGCGGCGGCCGTGGTCGTCGTTTCATCGCCGCCGCTTGCGGCGGCGGTCGTCGTTGTATCGTCGCTGCTGCTTCCGCATGCCGCTGCGATGAGCGCCAGTGCCAGCACCAGGACGAAGATTCTCATTCTCTTCACTGTTTCCTCCTCGGGTCCGATCTCATGCCCTGGCCAAGGGCGATCGGACGGTCACTAGTAGGTGAATGGCCACGATTTCCAGTAGTTGCGTATTCGGATCCAGATACCGTAGAGACCGAGCGGCTCGAAGATCAGGAATCCGATCAGGAGCAACCCGTACAACAGCAGGTTGAACTGTGCGACATTGAGGCCGGGCGACGTGCCCGGGAGTGTGGAAACGATCCCCGGATCACCTTCGGCAGTCGAGACGAAGAAGCCGGCAATGGCGGAGAGGAAGCCGCTCCCCGACTCGGCAGTCGATGCGAGGAGTCCGGTGAGGTCCGCGACGATCCTTGGCAGAACGATCACGAACGCCGAGCCAAGCAGGGTCCCGGTGACGGTCCCGAGGCCGCCGATGAGCAGGATCGCGATGAACTGAATTGACATCAACAAGGAGAAGCCCTCGGGAACCAGGCGGCCGACGAATGCTCCGAGCAGTGCCCCGGTCATGCCGGCGAACGCCGACGAGAGGGCGAACGCCATCAGCTTGTACTTCGCATCAGCGACGCCCATCACCTCAGCGGCGATATCCCGATCACGGATCGACATGAACGCTCGACCGATCCGGGTCCGCTGAAGGTTCTTCGCAACGATCACCGCGATGATGACGAAAACGAGCAACAGGAAATACGTCTTCGCTTCGCTGGTGAGTTCGATCCCGAACCATGGACCGTCGGACGTGAAGTCGATGAACGGCGCCTCCTCTTTCCAGAAACGGAACTCGAGGGGAGGGAACTTGCGGCCGGCCTGGGCGCCGCCGGTGATGAACGGCATGCTCCGGAACATCCACTCGCCCATGAAGACCAACCCGAGCGTCACGATCGCGAGGTAGATACCCCGGACCCGCACGGCCGTCGGAGCGATGAGAGCGCCGACCGCCGCTGCGACGATCCCCGCTGCCGGGAGCCATATCCACATCGGCAGGCCGAGTCCCCACGTCGCCTTGCCCACCTCACCGCCGAGCACCGCCGCCGTGTAGGCACCGATGCCCACGAAAAACGCGTGACCGAGCGAGACCTGGCCGGCAAGACCGGAGAGAACATGGAGACCGAGCGCCCCGATGGCGAAGATCGCCACCTTGCTGAGGATCTTCAACCAGTCGTTGTCGGCGAGAAACCCGAAGCCCGGGATCACACCGAAGGGGATCACAACGAGCACGCCGAGGAACACGAACGCTGCGATCTTCTGTGTCCAGGTCGGCAGCAACGACATCTCCGAGGAGTACGAGACGTAGAGGCGGGGTCGATTCCTCATACTCGGCGGATCTCCTCGGTGCCGAACAACCCGTAGGGCCGCACGAGCAGCACGACGAGCATGACGAGGTACGGCATCACGCCGGAGAAGCCGAGACCCAGGAACGACCACGACGGTCCGGCGAGGTAGGCACCGGCGTACGACTCGGCGAGACCGACGATGAAGCCACCGACGACCGCTCCGGTGATCGAGTCGAGTCCGCCGATGACGATGGCGGGCAGCGCTCGGAAGGCGAAGAACGCGGTGGTGTTGCTGACGCCGATCGAGGAACGGGGAAAGAGCGACGAGAAGATGCCCGCCGCTGCTGCGAGGCCGGCGCCGATGGCCCATGCAAGGGCGAAGATGCGGCCGGCGCTGATGCCCTGCGCCATCGCTGCTTCCTGGTCGAACGCGGTGGCCCGCATGGCGACGCCGTAGCGGGAGCGGAAGAACAGGGCGATCCCGATCAAACAGATGATCGTCACGACGATGGTGGCGATCTCGGACTTCGCCATGATCGCCGGTCCGATGTTGATGACGTCGGCTCCCCACGGATCACCGAGCGGGCGAGGATTGGTGCCGATGAGATCGTCGGTGATGGTTCGGATCACGATGTCGAGGGCGATCGTGATCATCACGACCGAGAACAGCGGTTCGCCGATCATCGGACGGATCGCCAAGCGCTCGAGCACGAGTCCGACGACGGCGGTGATGAGGACCGCTACCAGCGCAGAGAGGATCCACTGCACCGTCGTCGGCAAGAACGTCACATAGCGGCCGGGGAAGTTGATGACGGTGGCGAGGTACGCAGCGAAGAAGGCACCGAGCGCGGCGAGCGCGCCGTGGGCGAAGTTCAGGACCTGTGTCGCCTTGTAGATGAGGACGAGACCGAGAGCGAGGAGCGCGTAGATCGCACCGAGGGCGATGCCGCTACTCGTTGCGTTCGCGAACTTGTCGACTGCCTCCTGTCCACCGGCCTGAGCGAAGACGAGGAGTCCGTGGATCATGAGCCGTACATGTCCGCGATGAGATCGGAGAACATGTCCTCCATCGTCTTCCGCTTGATCTTCTGGGTGGCTGTCAATTCACCGTCTTCATGGTCGAGTTCCTTTGGGATCATCCGGAACTTCTTGATCTGCTCGACTCTGGCGAACTTCTCGTTGGTTTCGTTGACGATGCCCTGCACCAACTCGATGACCTCCGGCTTCTCCGAGAGATCCCGGTAGGTCGTGTATGGGATCCGCTTCGACAGTGCCCAGTTTCCGACGACGTCGTATTCGATCGCGATGAGGGCCGTGAGAAACTTGCGCCCGTCGCCGATCACCATGGCCTCCTTGATGAACGGCGACGTCTTGAGGCTGTTCTCGATCTCGGACGGCGAGATGTTCTTCCCACCGGATGTGATGATGATGTGCTTGATCCGGTCGATGATCTTCAGGTGGGTTCCGTCGACCCACACGCCGACATCGCCGGTCATCAGCCACCCGTCGTCGGTGAACGTTTCCTTGGTCGCTTCGGGCTTGTTCCAGTAGCCGAGGAAGTTCCCTGGATGCTTCGTCTGGATCTCACCGGTCTTCTCATCCAGGCGGAGTCCGATTCCCGGGTACGGCTCGCCGACGGTCCCAACCTTGTTCCGACCATAGAAGTTGAGTGTCGCGACGGCCGCGTTCTCGGTCATCCCGTACAACTCGACCATCGGGACACCGAAGCCCATGAAGAACTCGATGACCTCCGGAGCGATCGGAGCGGCGCTCGTGCCCGCCCATCGGCAGCGACGGAGTCCGACGCGCTCCTTGAGAGCACGGAACATCAGCGGGTTGCCGACCCAGTAGGCGAGGCGCGCACCGATCGTGAAGTTGCCGTCGTTCTTGACGCGACTCCTGCCGATGTAGGCGGCGAGCTTGTAGCCGAGCGCGTTCACGGATCGTTTCACGAAGGTCGCATCGTTCAGCTTGATGAGGATCGTGGCGTGGATCTTCTCCCAGATGCGGGGTACTGCGAAGAACAGCGTCGGCTGGATCTCCTGGAGGTTGATCTGCACGGTCTCGATCGACTCGGCGAAGTTGAGTACCACACCGGACGCGCACATCGTCCAGGTCGACATGATCCGTTCCGCAACGTGCCCGAGCGGGAGGTAGGTGAGGACCATGTCGTGGGGACCGGGCATCTTGCCGTCGGCGGTGCGGTCTTCGGCGAGGATGATGTTCTCGATCGCGAATGTGGCGTTCTCGTTGCTGAGCATCGCTCCCTTCGGCGGACCGGTCGTTCCCGACGTGTAGACCAGCGTGACGATGTCGTCCGGCTGGGCTTCGGCCATGGTCGCAGCGACGGTGCCGGGATGCTCCTTGCGATGTGCCCGGCCGAGATCCTGGAAGTCCTCCCAGAACATGAGTCGGTCGTCGTCGTACGAGCGGAGTCCGCGCGGTTCGAGGTAGATGATCGTCTCGAGGTTGGGGAAGGCGTCGGGACCGGCCTCGACCACCTTGTCGACCTGTTCCTGGTCTTCGGCGAGATGGACCTTCGCACCGGAATCGTTGACGAGGTACTGGACCTCGGCCATCGGGTTCGTCGGATACAGCCCCGTCGACATCGCACGGATGGCAACGGCCGCCAGGTCGACGATCACCCATTCGGGGCGATCTTCGGAGTGGATGGAAACGACATCGCCACGCTGCATCCCGAGAGCGAGCAGTCCGTGTGCTACGACGACGATCTCTTCCCACAGGTCGGACCAGGTCCGCTCCTGCCAGATCCCGAAGTCCTTGTCACGCATCGCGACGGCATCGGGCGTGGCATGGGATCGCTCTCGTACCATGAAGGAGACCGTGCGGTACGCATCGGAGAGATCGGCGTTGTCTACGCGTTCGAGCGTTGTCGTCACCGCTCCGAATCCTCCCGCTAGCCGAATGCCGAGATACTTTAGAGGCTTGGACGGTCGCCTGCGTCGACCGTTACATACCCAGGGTTGTGGTCCTCGCATGGGCCGCAGCCAGCCCGCGGTTACCGGGGTGCTTCATTCCGCGGGCTCACGGCGCCATATAGAACGCTGTGAACCCTGGGTATGCGGTGTGGGGGTCAGTCGGGCTGGCGGCCGACGACCATCTCTGCGGCCTCGCGGACCGACGGGTTGCGGTCCCTCGCCGCCGCCAGGATCGCAGGCTCCGCGGCCGGATCGTCGAATACGGTCAGCGCAACGACCGCCCGCCGCCGCACCTGCGGTGGGCCGGCAGCGACGAGTTCCAGCAGCGTCGACAGCGCCGCCTCGTCTCCGATCGCTCCAAGCGCCGCGACCGCCGCCTCGCGACCCGCCCGATCGCCATCGGTCGACGCCAGTTCGATGAGCCACGGAACGGCCGACGGATCGCGTAGCTCTCCGTACGCCGTGGCGACCGCCTCGACGACACGGGGATCGTCATCATCACGCCCATGCGCGAGAACAACCGCGCTCTCCTCGTCGGTACCGCCGAGAGCCTCAGCGGCCGTCGCCCTGACCGCGCCATCTTCGTCTTCGATGACCAGGCGGCGGAAGTCTGCGACCGAGTCGCTGCCGAGACCGGAAGCAACGCACACCGAGATGGCGAGTCGGCGCACCGCCGGCTCCTCGTGGCTGAGATACGGAAGCGGATCGTCGAGCAGACGCACCAGCGCCGTCCGCTCGTCGTTCCCGGTTGCATCAGGGATGATGGAGGTCCTCTCTCACCCATTCGGCGCCGCCCGGCCAGTGTTCCTTCTTCCAGATCGGCGCCCGGGACTTGATCTCGTCGATGAGATAGCGGCCGGCTTCGAACGCATCACTTCGGTGTGGCGATGAGACGGCTACGGCGATCGAGATCTCACCGATTCCGAGTTCGCCGACCCGATGGATCGCGGCGACCCGGCGGACCGGCCATCGGTCACGTACCTCGGCGACGACTTCCGCGATCTTGTCGACCACTTGCCCGTCGTAGGCCTCGTACTCGAGGTGAGTCACGTCGGTGCGCCCGGGAGAGTGATCGCGCACGGTCCCAACGAACAGCACAACGGCACCGGCCTCGGGTGCGGAGACCGCAGCAACAACCGAGGAAGGATCAACCGAATCCGGAGATACGGCGATCAGATCTGACTGCGGAGATAGGTGGTGTGAGGGCATACAATCGGTTCCGTGGACGACATTACCCATCGGAGCACGCCAGAGGGGCCGGAATCTCAGCCGGCGGACTCAGCACAGGGGTCGTATCTGACCCCTTGGAGCGTGCCGCCCGCCGGAGCGCCGCAAACCCCCGAACCCCCGCAGCATCAGACTCCCGAGACAGATAGCCGCGGCCACGTCTCGACCGGTGTCGTGGCGTTCATCTCCGCCGTCCTCGGTGCCGCTGCGGTCGTCGGCATCCTCGCTCTCCTCGGTTTGTTCTCAACCGTCACGACCCAGACCGTGTCACCGCCCGCCGACACGGCCGCTTCCCCGGTCACCACCGTGATCCGGCAAGTCACGAACGAGATCATCACCAATGGCGGAGACATCAACGTCGCCGAGGCCATCGCCGCCAAGGTCCTTCCATCCGTCGTGACCGTCGAGGTGGGTGAACTTGGAGAGAGCGACGTCGGAGAGAGCGTCCTGACCCTCACCGGCAGCGGCTCAGGGGTCATCCTGCAAGACGGGTTCATCGTCACCAACCACCACGTCATCGCGGACACGAACGTAAGCCGGATCGTTCTTCAGGACGGACGGACCTACGACACCGAGGTCGTCGGCTCCGATGCGCATACGGACCTCGCCGTGCTCAAGGTCGACATCGAGGATCTTCCCCCGATCGACTTCGGCTCCACGGACGACGTGACCGTCGGCCAATTCGCCGTCGCGGTCGGGAACCCGCTCGGCCAGGTCGGTGGCGCTTCCCTCACCACCGGTGTTATCTCAGCACTCTCCCGCACGGTTCAGTTCGGCGACCAGGACAACCTCTACGGCATGCTCCAGACGGATGCGCCCATCACATCGGGATCGAGCGGAGGCGCCCTCGTGGATGCCGAGGGAGACCTCATCGGGATCACCTCTGCGATCGGCGTGGGCCGCGGAGGCGCCGAGGGCATCGGATATGCCATTCCCGTCGAACTCGTGCAGCGCATCACGGATGAGATCATCGAGACGGGTGCAGTCCGCCACAGCTTCATCGGCATCTACGGCGCCGACTACGTCGAGATGGCAGACGATGGCGCTCTCACCCCATCCGGCGCCGAGATCGCTCGCCTCTGGGATGGCGATGAGGGATCTGCGGCCGAAGATGCGGGCTTCGTGGCCGAAGACGTCATAGTCTCGGTCGAGGGGGCCACGATCACGACGATGGAGGATCTCGTCGTCGAGTTACGCCTCCATCACGTGGGTGACGAGATCAAGGTCACCGTATTGCGGAATGGAGAGTCGATCACCGCTGCTCTGATTCTGGATGAGCGGCCGGAGGATCCTGCACCGATCGTCGACGAGGAGACGTCCGGTGACGAGTGACATTCCGTTCAGCGGCGACGGCGATGACCTTTTCGCCCAGATGTTCCGCATGTTCCAGTCGTCGGGACCGGTCAACTGGAAACTCGCTCGAGAGCTGACGAAGAATCTCGCCGGTGAGCGCGAACCGATCGAACCCGACATCGCAGAGGAGTACAGGGAACTCGCTCAACTGGCCGAGTTGCGGATCCAAGCCACGGCGGACCTGCCGGCACCGTCTCCCGGTGAACTCAATCCCACCGATCGAGCAACGTGGGCGCTGGAGAACGAGCAAGCCTTCCGCATCCTCATCGAACCCCTCGGCGAGAAGCTCACCGGTGGCTTCGCCGGACTCCCCGGCGCCGAATCCCTCGGCCAGATGGGAGCGATGCTCCAGCCCCTCGGGCCGGCGCTTCTCGGCATGCAGGCCGGAACGATGGTCGGGTTCATGGCACACCGGATTCTGGGGCAGTTCGACACGGGTATCCCCGCTATCGACCAGGACCAGCCGTACCTGATCGTCCCGAACGTCGAAGCATTCGCGTTCGAGGCGGAGGTCGACGCGCGCCAGATCCGCTTGTGGGCAGCGCTCCACGAGATGCTCTTCCATCGACTCATGGAGATCGAGTGGCTTCGGGGCCATTTCGTATCCGTGGTCGAAGCCTTCTACGAGACCGTCGAGCTCGACCTGTCCGACGTCATGGGGCAGATCGGTGCGCTCGAGGATCCGGACCGGATCCGTGACCTGCTCGGTGAGGAAGGAACCTCGACCCCTGCCCTCTTGAAGGGCACGTCCGATCCGGGTCGCCTGGCGGCGATCCAATCGTTCACCGCCTACATCGAGGGCTACGGCGACTACGTGGTTCGCAAGGCAGGAGCCGAAGTTCTGCCGGATCTCGAACGAATCGAGACGGCGAACGCCCGACGACGATCCGAGCCCGACCAGACTGAGCAGTCGCTTCAGCAAGTGGTCGGTCTCGAACTTCAGCGGTACCGCGCCGGTGACGCAGCAGCGTTCTGCATCGAGGTCGAAGAGCGATGGGGTGAACCGGCCCTCGACCGCGTGTGGGAGCAGCCTGAGAATCTCCCGAACCTGGCAGAGTTGACCGACCCGGTGGGTTGGGCGGCCAGAGTGATGATGGACCAGTTCGAGTTGTGAGACGACAGACAACAGACGACAGACAACAAACGACAGACGACAGACGACCGGGCCTGGCTGTGGTCTGTAGTCTGTAGTCTGTAGTCCGTCACCTTGACGCACAGAACTCGACAACACACCTACGTAGGGGGTCCTCCCATGTCCGCCACCGTTGGTTCTCTCGCCCCTTCGTTCTCTCTCACCGACCAGGACCGGAACACGGTCACGCTCGATGATCTCAAGGGCACGAAGACCCTGATCGTCTTCATCCCGTTCCCGTTCACCGGCATCTGCGACGATGAGAGTTGCGCGATCCGTGATCAACTGGCGACGCTCAATGGCCTCGATGCCAATGTCGTCGTCATCACCTGCCACGCCGTACCGGTCGCCAAGAAGTGGTCCGACGAGAACGGCTTCACCTTCCCGGTCCTCTCCGACTTCTGGCCCCACGGCGCCGTCGCCACCGCCTACGGCGCGTTCAACGGAGCCGTGGGTGGAGCGAACCGGATGACGTTCGTTCTCGATGCCGACGGGATCGTTCGCACCGTCATCGACAGCGGTGCGCTCAGCATCGGCCGCGAGTTCGACGAGTACGTGACGGCCCTCGGCGAGATCGGTTAGAACACCCACCCGGGGAGATCAATGAGCGAGGATCCTCAAGAGCAGATCGAACGACGAGAGAAGACCCCGGTCGTCATTGCGATCACACTCGCTGTGATCGCGGCCATCCTCGTATCGATCGCCGTCGATACGTACTGGCTCCACGACCGGATCTTCGACTCCGAGCACTTCGTCGAGAGCCTCGCTCCCCTCCCGAAGGATCCGGCCATCTCGACCGCGATCGCGGTGCACGCGGCCGAGGCACTCGATCAAGGAACGGCGATTGAGCAACGCGTGGCCGAAGCGCTCCCGGAGAAACTCGGATTCCTCACGCCGAAATTCGTCGAGTTCACGCAGGAGTTCGTCCTCGAGACAACGAAGCAACTCGTCGAGTCCGACGCGTTCGCGAAGGTGTGGACGGCCGGGCTCAGAACGATGCATGCGACATTCGTCGGTGTTCTCCAGGGGGACGTCGCTACGACCGAGAGCGGGGATATCGGAATCGATCTCGACGGAGCAGCCGGCCTCGTGGTTGATCGTCTCGAAGAGCGCGGCGTTGATCTCTTCGCCGATGTCGAGACTTCTCTCGGCGAGATCGTCCTGATCCAGGCCGATCTGCTCGCGGCACCACGCACGATCATCGGCGTGTTCCACACCGCGGTGTGGGTGTTTCCGCTCGCTGCGCTGATCCTGATCGGGATCGCCGTCTTCATCGATCGCGATCGGTTCCGGCCGATCCAGTGGTTCGGCTTCGGATCCGCCGTCACGATCCTCCTCAGTCTTGCCCTGCTGCGCGGTGCGGTGAACGCTGCAGGAACCACGATCGAGAGCGACGTAGACCGCGCCGCAGCCGACGCCATCTGGAACGCCCTCCTCGACGGCTACGTCCGCCTCAGCGTCATTGTTGGTCTCGCGATGCTCGCCGTTGGCCTCGGTGCATGGTGGTGGCGTCGTCAGTCCGTAGTCCGTAGTCCGTAGTCCGGTATCCGGCGAAGATCGTCCCTTCTTGCTGGCTGCTGGCAGCTGGCAGCTCGCAGCTCGCAGCTCGCAGCTCGCAACTGAGACTTACTCCTCGAGCCGATATCCGACGCCGCGAACCGTCTCGATGGTGGGAGAGCCTTCTACCTGCTCGAGTTTCCTCCTGAGGCGACGAATGTGCTGGTCCAGTGTCTTCGAGTCGGTCCAGGTGATGCCCCAGATCTCGTCGAGCAGTCGATCACGGGGCACGATCCGCCCCCGTTCGA
>JAYEIJ010000131.1:0-2461 GCA_034660035.1 Actinomycetota bacterium
GCCGCGAGTTCGAAGCCCCACCTCCCGACGTCGCCCACCTCTTCGGGGAGTTCTCGACCGACGGCCCCGTCGATGACACCCGGGCGCACCTCGTCGCCCACCTGCGGGGCCTCGGCATGCTCGAACAACCTCATTAGTATCCGACACTGAGCCGCGGTTCTGCACGTTGCGCGCGGGAGGGTTGAAGCGGTCCGAAGTGAGCGAGACGCTCCACCGGCTGGCCGGGAAGGCTGGCATCGCCAAGCGGGTGCATACCTTCGCACTCCTGTCACACCCACGTCTATGTCGACAATCAGGACGGCATCGCGTTGGACGGGCACGTCGCCTGTACGACCCTACAGTTGTAATCGACCGGTTACGTTATGGGCCGTGGGGGGCCTCTCAACCAATCGGGTAGGCCGGTGTAACCGACCGGTGATACAGGCACTTGAAATCATGTTCGTTGCCTGTATGATGGAGCCCATGGAACCGATCGGTTATATGGACGGGGTTGGTGCGCTCGTGAGGCGGCGCCGCAAGGCGCTGCGCGTCGATCAGCAGACGGTTGCGGATCTCGCCGGCGTCTCACGCAAGCTCGTGTCCGACATCGAACGGGGCAAGCCGACCCTTCGGATGGACGGGCTCTTGGCGGTGTTGGGTGCGGTCGGCCTCACTCTCGAGGTGGTCGATGCTCGCTGACGTCTACAAGGCCGGGGTGTTGGGGGCGACGTTGGAGCGGTTCGAGGATCGCGTCGAGTTCCGTTACGTCGAGGGCTACCGCGGCGAGCCGGTTGCGTTCACGTTGCCGGTGACGACCACGCCCGTGGTCGCTCCTGCGCGGCAGCTCCCCCCGTTCTTCGTCGGTCTGCTCCCGGAGGGCCGCCGGTTGACCGCTCTGCGCCGCACGCTCAAGGTGTCGGCCGACGATGAGCTGTCACTGCTCCTGGGCGTCGGTGGCGACACGGTCGGCGATGTTCAGGTGGTTGTCCATGGGGAGGCTCCCGTGCGGCCTGAAGCGAGGGTCGTTGATCGACCGTGGGGTGAGATCGACCTCACCGACCTGTTCGAACAGTCGGTGTCGGCGGAGTCGCCGGACCTCCTCGACCGCGTCGGCGTGCCGGGGGTCCAACCGAAGCTGTCGGGAAGGGTGTCCGGGAGGATGATTTCGTTCCCGCAGAAGACGTCGACGGGTGACGTCATTGTGAAGTTGGATCCTCCTGAGTACCCGCGCGTCACGGTCAACGAGCACTTGATGCTCTCGGCGGCGAAGGAAACCGGCCTCTATGAGGTCCCCCATCACGAGCTTGTTGCGGGGGCGGACGGCGAGCCGGCGCTCGTCGTTGATCGGTTCGATCGCGTTCTGGTGGATGGCGGTCCTGTGGCGTTGCCGGTCGAGGATGGCTGTCAGGCGTTGGGGCGGTATCCGGCGGACAAGTACGACCGCGACACGATCGAGGTCATCGCCGGCCTGGCGGATCGCTGCAGTGCGCCGCCGGTTGCGACGCTCGAACTGCTCCGGCGGTTCCTGCTGTCCTACCTCGCATGCGACGGCGACCTGCATGCGAGGAACCTCGCCATCTACCGCGACACGAACGGTCTGTGGCGCCCGACACCGGTTTTCGATCTCGTATCGACGTGCCCGTACGGCGACATGACGCTCGCCGCGCCGTTCGGCGGCAACGAGCGGGTCACCGAACTCGGCCGGCGGCGCTTTCTCGACGCCGCCGACCATCTCGGGATTCCCCGGAAGGCGGTGGAAGCCATGCTCGACAAGACCGTGGCTGCCGTGATGCTTCACGTGCCGTCTGCGGTGAAGCGCTTCGTGGTCAAGAGCCACACATCGGGGGAGAAGGCCGTTCGCGTGATCGAGCGCCGGGCCGATCTCCTGACAACCCGGTAGCCGCGGACGGACGCCTCCCACTCCTGTCTCCCCGTGACGGTGCGAAGCCACCTTCCCCACCCCCGTCCCCCGGTTGAAAGCTGCAACCGAATGCTGTCGATGGCCGGGTCCGGAAGGAACGGCGGCATGCCCTTCCAATCCTGGTTGACGGGTTCCGCCGATGAATCGTCGGCCGACAAGGAGTACGCCTGATAGCGGATGATGGAAGGCGTCCCGGTGCCGGTAATCCAGCGGCAACTCGGCCACGTGCACCCGACGTCGACGGACCGCTATCTGTCGCGCATCGCCCCCAAGGCCGTCCTCGACACGATGAACCAGGGCGCGTGGGATCCGCACGGGGCGATGGGCGACGACTGACGGGCCCCGCTGGGCGTGGGCGTTCGCCGACACGGGTCGCGAAGGGGCCCCTGCTGCCCGATCGGCGGTCCCCGTCGGCTTCGCCGGGCGTTTTGGGACGAGTGGTCCTGCGCTCCGGTATCCTGTTTCTCGCATGTCACGACGGTTTCTGATTTCGATCTTCGTGAGCGACCTGGTTGCGCTCTTCGTCGCTCTTGTCGCTTCGATGTGGCTCGTGTTCGGTGC
>JAYEIJ010000132.1:0-2413 GCA_034660035.1 Actinomycetota bacterium
CTACGTTCGCAACGTAGGGGCCAGGGGTTCAAATCCCCTCACCTCCACCGAAATCCAACCTGCGGCCGGATTCAGGGTTCAATGTTCAGAGAGAGTGCGCCGTTGGGTGGAGAATCTGTGAACTGTGGGCTGCCAGAGCATTCACCTATGGGCGGCTGCGAACCCAGACACCCCGGTGGTGTTGGCGGCCGGTTCGGGACGCCTATTCGGGCGGCCTCTCAGCCGAACGCTGGGCTTCCCACTCCGGTCGCAGGATGCTGAAGAGCGTGTGATCGTGGTACTCGCCGTCGCGGAACTCAGCCTGTCTCACCGTCCCCTCCTCGAGCATGCCCACCTTGCGCAACGACCGTTGCTCCGCCGGATTGTCGACCGCCGTGTCTGACTGCACCCGGTGGGCTGAAGTGTTCTGGAACGGATAGTCGACGAGCTGACGTTGCGCCTCGGTCCCGTGCCCGCGGCCTCTGAACTCGGGCAAGAGAGCGATCCCGAACGCCGGACAACGGCTGCCTCGAGACGGTCCCCATCGCTCGGTCCTCCAGGACACGGTGCCGATGCGAGTTCCATCGTCGAGTTCAACGAGGAGCGACCCGCCACCCTCTCCGACCAGGCCGTCCCGTTCGAAGGCGGCGCGGAGATCGTCTTCCACCTCGGCCCGGCAACGCGGTTCTCCGCCCCAGTTGTGCTCGCCCACGGCGACCGGATCAGAGGCCGTCAGTGCCATCCACGGAAGATCCGCCAATCGCGCCGGACGCAGGCGAACGCCACGTGGCGGGGAAGATGTCGAGTCGTTCTTCATGAGTCGGGTGCGAGGATCATCGGTGCCACCGCCGAAAGCTAACAGGGCCCGCATCTGCATCGGACGGCTCAGCCTCGGTGACATCAACCCGCTTGATCACCGAAACACCAATCACGGCGAAGAGCAGCGTGAGCTGTGCGGTCTGATGGTTGAGCGATTCTGCCGGCACGGTCGACGAACACAACCGGGCGGTCCAAGGCGGTAGCCTCGCCACATGATCGAGGAATTCTGGGAGAGGTTCGTGGCGGCCACCGGGATCGACGGCCCGTATGAGGCGTGGGCTTTCGGTGATGAGTCGCTCGGTGATCTGGCGACCGAACTGGCCTTGCTCGTTCGCGACGGACCGAAACGCGCCACTGCAGGGCTCGCCTCCGAGTATGAAGCCGAGAATGAATCGCCACCCAGGATCGGGGATCTGAGCGTCGTCCTCGACGGTCAAAGCAAACCGATCTGCGTGATCAGGACAACGCAGGTGGAGACCCGTAGGTTCGGCGACGTGGACGAAGCGTTCGCCTGGGACGAGGGCGAGGGCGACCGCACGCTGGCGTGGTGGCGCCGGGCGCATGTGTGGTTCTTCGAGCAGTTCGGCATTCGCGTCGACGAGGACACGCTCATGGTGCTGGAACGATTCGAACTGCTCTGGCCGCCGTCCAAAGAAGGCGCGGAGTAGCCCGTCGGCTATTGTTGACAAACACGCAAGGAGAGACACCGTGAGAGTTCCAACAACCCGAATCCTGATCGCGGTACTGGCGATGGCCGTACTTGCCACAGCTTGTTCGAGCGGCGTATCGGACGAAGCGGCTGAGGAGGTTCTCGCGCGCTGTGAACCCGTGTCTCAAGCGACGCTGGACTACATCGAGAACGGGTTGACGATCGACAACGGCACGCTCAGCAACGCGGCTGCCGTGGATTCCGATTTCGATCCGGCGGTGTGGGTCATCGGCGCCCAGTTCAACGGCGACGGATTCGAAGGGGACGGTTACATCGGGATCTGGGCGGTCGTCGACGGCATCGAGGTGAGCGAGATCACGAAGATGGCGGCGGCCGATGATTTCACGAAGGGGATCTCCACCTGGGGAGAGGACTTCGGGACCGACCTCGCACTCATCGACGGAGTGAGCGCCGCGGGTGCGTGTGTCATCGCCAACCAGAAGGGCTGAGACACCCCTCGTCCGAGCCATCGATCCGCAGTCGTGATTCGACACCTTCTCAATCGATCCAGATAATCTCCACGGATCGAATCCCGACGCGCGAGGCTCGGTGCGTAGTTGAGTTGTAAATGCCGAATGGTGTAGATTTACGTCGTGCATTGGGCATCGAATCGCCGGATCGACCAGGTGGTCTTCTGGACGGTTCGGATCCGGAGCACGGAAGTGTCGGGGGAACTCGACTCAAACTAGGAGGCAAAGGTATGCAGTCGCATTCAATGCGATGGCGCTTCGTTCTTCTCCTCGCCGTATTCGCTCTCGTAGCAGCGGCGTGTGGAGGTTCGGACGACGCAACAGACGAGACGACGACAACGGCCGCGGCGGCCGAGACCACAACGACCGCTGCTA
Source organism: Actinomycetota bacterium (assembly GCA_034660035.1). Classification (GTDB taxonomy): domain Bacteria; phylum Actinomycetota; class Acidimicrobiia; order Spongiisociales; family UBA5794; genus JAHEEL01. Next base: position 2,353 of record JAYEIJ010000132.1, read on the forward strand.
CAACCGACACGACAGCAGCGCCCGACGCAACAACAACGACGGTTGCTGAAGAAGTAGAGGC
>JAYEIJ010000133.1:0-2401 GCA_034660035.1 Actinomycetota bacterium
TGGCAGAGACGAGGCTCAAGGAGATTCCCGGTATCGACAGCGCCGTCATCCAGATCATCCATGAGCCGCCGTGGAAGCCGGAGATGATGAGCGAGAGGGCGCGGCAGGTGCTGGGGATCGGTTAGCCACTTGCAGCGTGATTGTCGGTCGTCGGTTGCGGCCGGTGGATTTCGGCGCCTGGACTCCCGGGCGCGCTTCTTCCCGGACCGACCCGACCATGCTCCTCTGCTTCGTTCCGCAGTTGCTCAGCACCCGTTGGGGAGTGTGAGTGACGGTGTCCATGTGCTGTTGTCGTAGAAGCACAAGAACGTGTTCGTGTTGACCTTCCCCGTGAATCCGCCAGCCGGTTGCAGCATCAGTACACCCGTGGCGTTGGTCTCTGACGCTCCGTCATTGTCGATCCAGAGATCCGTGTCGTATCCCGAGGATGCTTGACGGACGATGAGGCCGGTATCGGTCGCGGGATCATGCATTGCGAACCATGAGTCGTCCCAGTCGGTGACCTGGCAACCGAACGGACAATCCGACGATGCTGTAGTCATCAGCGTTGTACCGGTCACATCGGGGTAGATCACGTTGTTGAATCTGTCCGCTGGGTAGAGCCGCGGTATGTAGGGGCGGAAATCCTGTGCCAACGATGTGGTGGTGAAGTCGAAGCTGCGGGCCACCTTGATTCGGTTCGCCACCGGGCCGTTGTCCCAGAATCGGTATGTAGTCTTGATCGGAATGTCGAGGGTTCCGTAGCAGCCTGAGGCGCTCTCAGAGACTGAGTCGATATTGGCCGCCTTGGGTGCTGCCGTCCACGAACCAGTCTGGCCCCACCCAACGAGGGACTTGAAATCCGGCGAATCCGGTGCCACCCAACTGTTGCCGAAATACTCCAACGGATCGCCACAGTGTGTGGCTCCCGTCGCAGTGAGGTTCACCGAATCGTTCCATCTGAGCGAGCTGACTTCCTCTGGATTGGTAGCGCTGAACTGCACCTCAAAGGTAGACGACGAAACAGTTCGCGCTACCGGATCGACGTTCACTGCGGTAGCCGCTCCTGTTGCTGTCATCACCGCGGCGAGAATCGCCACGATCAGCAGAGTACGTTTGGTCATTGTCGAGCACTCTCCTCTCTAGACGCTACGTCTGAGACTACGCCGTGCCAGTATCGGATAGGCAACCGATTTCGCCGGTCAAGAAGAATGAGCGTCCATCGGTGTCCCAGCGGACGCCAGTGCGCCCCTGCGAGTCAGTCGGATACTCACACCGTCTTCGTCTATGGTTGAAGCAATATGTCTGCCTAGCCGGTTCCTTGCTCATCCGCGTCAAGGGAGACACATGGCAACACTTCACGACATCATCACCCGGCGAACCCCGCCCGTGCCCTGGGAAGAGGGCGAGAATATCCCGTGGCACGATCCGGCGTTCAGCGAACGCATGCTGGCCGAGCATCTGAACCAGGACCACGATCTAGCGAGCAGGCGGTTCGCGTTGGTTGACGATCACGTCGATTGGATTCATCGTGCTCTGCTCCATGAGCGCCCTGCACAGATTCTCGATCTTGCGTGCGGCCCCGGCCTGTATCTGACCCGACTCGGGCAGATCGGCCACCGAGGTGTCGGGATCGACTTCTCCCCTGCGTCGGTAGCGCACGCCCGACAGGAGGCCGCCACCGAGAACCTTCCCCTTCACTATGTCGAGGGCGATATTCGCTCCGTTGAATTCGGAGCCGGATTTGATGTGGTGATGTTGTTGTACGGACAACTCAATGTGTTCCGGCGTTCCGAAGCAGCCGCCATAGTGAAACGAGCACGAGCAGCCCTTGCGCCGGGCGGCATCTTCGTCGCCGAGCCACAGACATTCGATCACGTGAGGAACTCCGGTCTCACCGACAGCAGTTGGAGCGGCCAGTCGTCTGGTCTGTTCTCGGACCAACCGCATCTCTTGCTCACTGAGAGCTTCTGGGACGCAGAGAGGCGAACCGGAACACAGCGTTTCTACGTTGTTGCCACTGCCGGTGGAACCGCAACGCAACACTCACTCAGCAACGAGGCATACAGAGACGAGGAACTTGTCTCATTGTTCTCCGACGCCGGCTTTCGCGATGTCGAACTTCTCTCATCCCTCACCGGCAGCGCTCCAAGCAACGAGATGCTGGTCGTCGTCGCACGTACGTAGACCACACGACCGACCTGCGCCGGTCGCCCGTATCGAAGCCCACGGGCTTGCAGGCTCTCGCGAGTCGCAGAACACGTTCAACCGGTTGCGTGTCGGTAGTCCGTGCTCTGCAAGGTCACCACTCGATCGATCCCGGGGTGAGAACGCAGGATCATTGCGAAGTTCTCTGCCGACGCTCCGGTGCTCGGGACCGCTCTCGTCAGAGCTATCACGACCCGTGCGGTTGGTGGGATGT
>JAYEIJ010000134.1:0-15037 GCA_034660035.1 Actinomycetota bacterium
CGGTGGTCGACCGAACCTCTCCCCCGATCTCGACCTATTCGCCGTCGCCGGTGGAATGCACGAGACGATCGGTGAACTGTTCCCCGAGATCGCCGACGTAGAGATCACCCACGTGTGGGGCGGGAAGCTGGCGGCAACGTTCGACCTGCTGCCGCATCTCGGGCGCACCGATGAAGGGGTCTGGTACGCGGCCGGGTACGGAGGTCACGGGATGAGTCTCGCCACCCACCTCGGGACCGAAGTCGGTCGCCTCATCGGCGGCGCAATCGACCACACCCCGTTCCTCGGCCTGCCGCACCCGACCCGTCCCTACTACCGGGGCACGCCGTGGTTCCTTTCCGCCGGGGGCACGATGTTCCGCGCCCTCGACAAGATCGGACGCTAGGCGAGGGGCCGGGTGGTCAGATGACCTCGAACCCCTCGGCCCGGGCGGCTTCGGCTTGACGCCTGTCTCGGGTGACGAACCGCACACCTCCCGGTCCCTCCATCGCCACGATGGCCGTTGCGAGATGAATCGCATCCGCCGCTCGTAGGCGATGTCGAGCAAGAAGGTGGTGGACTTCGTTCTCGATCTCTCCGATTCTCAGATTGACCGTCCGGAGACCACCCGAGCGCGAAACCTCGGCCAGTGCTACTGCAATCAACCTCTCGGGATCGCTGATCCTGCCTGCTCGAGCGGCCCTTCGGAACGCAGCGCTCAACTCGATCCTGGTCAGATCAGATGTCACTGCTGCTCCCGGAGTCGTGAACAGCAAATCCTTCAACGCTGCGTGGTCCGCCTCATCGGCGAGGAATGCTCGAGCCACAGCACTCGTGTCCGCGTATGCGATTACCAACTCTCATCCCTCATCTCTTGGAGTGCATCGCTCACGGCAGATCCGGATCCCTTTGTGATCTCCCAGACCTCTTCCCATGTGGGAATGGGCCCGTCCGGAGGCGGTGCATCGGAGAGCCACCCCCTAGCTCGCAGATCCTCGACAAAGACGGCATACTCGTCTTCGGGAGAGATCGTCTCGCTCAGCGTCTCGACAACGAGCGCGTTGAGGGACTTGCCTTCGGCCTTTGCCTTGCGTTTCAGCGCTTCATGGAGATCGTCGTCAAGACGGGTGATCATCTGCCGCATGGCAACCATGCTATCAGTCATACCCAAAGTGATATCACATTCGTGTGGACATTGGAAGACCCGCGTTCGGTACCGGCCGGGTGGAGCCTGGAAACGTAGTACGTAGTACGAATGGCGTAGTGCGACTCGGAGGTCGTAGACGGGCACTCCGCTCGGATTCGAGGCGTCAACCACGAGCCTCTGCAAGTGGACCTCTCCTCCCCTATTCGGGGTCGTACTACGTCGTACGTCGGACGTACTACTGCCTGCTGGCCCCCAAAGTCCTACCCGACCCAACCCACGTCCGAAGCGCGGGATTACGCCGGACCCGTCGGTAGGTTGCAATTGACATGGAACCCACCGAGACAACCGTGCCCGTCTGCTACCGGCATCCGGACCGCATCACCGGCTTGTCGTGCAGTCGCTGTGGGAAACCGATCTGCGTCGAGTGCAGCCACGACAACGCCGTCGGTCAACTCTGCCCTGAATGTGCGGCCCCCAGCGGGCGCCACCAGGTCGTCCGGGGTCGACAGATCTACGGGAAACCCTCGTTCCAGACGGCGCCGGTCACGTACTCGATCATGGCGGTCACGGTCGCGATCTACATCGTCGGGATGCTCTCCGTCGATCTCGACAGTCTGCTGTTCCAGAACCTCGCCCAGGCGAACTGGCTTGTCGGCGCCGGCGAATGGTGGCGCATCTTCACCGCGGCGCTTCTCCATGGATCGTGGATGCACATCGGATTCAACATGTACGCCCTGTATCTCTTCGGGCCCCGGATGGAACAGCAGGTCGGTTCGCCATCATTCGCGGCGCTGTACGTGGCCGCCGCCGGGACCGGGGGATTGGTGTCCTATCTCTTCGGTTCCGTCGACCAGGTCAGCATCGGAGCCTCAGGCGCGATCTTCGGTCTCTTCGGTGCATGGATCTTCGTCGCATGGAAGATGCGTCACACGCCGGGCGGGAAATCGATGTTCACCCAGTTGTTCGTACTGCTCGCGATCAACATCGTCATCAGCCTCGCCCCCGGAATCGACGGTCTGGCCCATCTCGGGGGATTCGTCGCCGGCCTCGCCATCGCCGGCCTATGGTCGATCCTGGCGGTCGGAAAGGCGAACGCGGTTGGAATTCGAACGGCGATCGCGATGGCGGTGATCGCGATGGATCTCGCGGGAGTGCTGCTGCTGTAGGTAGCGGACACCTGAAGGACGACAGACCACAGACAACAGACCACAGCCAGAGCCGTGACGACCGGTGGCCCTGCTGTTGTCTGTTGTCCGCCTACTGGGCTAGGCCAAACCCTGTTCCGCAACGAACTCCTGCAGGACGCCGTCGAGATCTGGCTTCCCGATCTCCTGGAGGTCGTAGAACACTCGCGTGGTCGGCTTCTCGATGTTCACGATGCGGCCAAGGTCGATCGGCGTTCCGATGACAACAGCATCGCAATCGACAGCGTTGATGGTTGCTTCGAGATCTCGCAACTGCTCCTCGCCGTAGCCCATGGCCGGCAAGATCGTTCCGATGTTCGGGTAGGTCTCGAACGTCTCCTTCAACTTGCCGACCAGATAGGGACGCGGGTCAACGAACCCGGTGGCACCGTACTTGGTGGCTGCCACAACACCGGCGCCGATCTTCATCCCGCCGTGCGTCAGCGTCGGACCGTCTTCCACTGCCAGCAGGCGCTTGCCCTTCACGACCGACGGATCTTCGAGGCGCAGCGTCGAGGCTGCGTCGATAACCGTGGCGTTGGGGTTGACGGCGGCGATGTTGGCGCGCACGGTCTCGATACCGGCCAGATCGGCCGAGTCGATCTTGTTGATGACGACAACGTCGGCCATGCGCAAACTCACTTCGCCCGGGTAGTAACTCAACTCGTGACCGGGCCGGTGCGGGTCGACGACGGTGATCGCCAGATCTGCTTCGTAGAAAGAGAAGTCGTTGTTGCCGCCGTCCCACACGATCACGTCGCAGCCGTCGGGATCGTTCTCGGCGGCCCGGACAATCGCCTCGTAGTCCACGCCCGCGTAGATGACGTTCCCACGCACGATGTGCGGTTCGTACTCCTCCATCTCCTCGATCGTGCAGTCGTGCTTAGCGAGATCGGCGATCTCGGCGAAGCGCTGGACCTTCTGCGCCACGAGGTCGCCGTACGGCATCGGATGGCGGATGGCAACGACCTTGAGACCTTTGGCCATCAGGGTTTCGACGATCTTGCGGGACGTCTGGGACTTGCCAGACCCGGTCCGCACGGCGCACACGGAGATCACCGGCTTGGTGCTCTTGACCTGCGTATCACCCGGGCCGAGCAGCGTGAAGGACGCGCCGGCCGACTGGACGATCGCCGCCACGCCCATCACGTGCTGATAGGGGATGTCGCTGTAGGAGAACGCACACTCGTCAACGTCGAGTTCGCTGATGAGGCGGGGCAACTCCTCTTCGGCGTGGATCGGAATTCCTTCGGGGTACAGGGGACCCGCCAGTGCGGCCGGATAGGTACGGTCGTCGATGCCGGGGATCTGCTCGGCGGTGAACGCCACGATCTCGACCGAATCGTCGTCCCGGTAGCGGGTGTTGAAGTTGTGGAAGTCGCGTCCCGCAGCTCCGATGATGATCAGGCGTCTCTTGTTCATCTGCTTGTCTCCGATCTTCGAATCACCGCGACCGACTGGGACGAGCGATTGGCAGACGGTACCCTCCGTCGTGATCAGTCGGCATGTGCCGGTCGGCTCGGATTCGATCGTCTCCGCTTCAGTCTCGGCACTGCTGAGTTCAGTTGCAAGAGACATAGTACCTATCATTCGATAGCCGACACCAATCGGGAGTGATTCTCATGCCCAGTGCGTTCCTGCATCCGTTCACATCACCTCGCAAAGACGAGTTCATCACGATCGTGGGCGGTCGGGATGCGGTCGTGTTCGACGATCAGGGCAACGAGTACATCGACGGCATGGCCTCCCTCTGGTATTGCAATGTCGGCCACGGACGCGGTGAGATCGCCGACGCTATCGCCGAGCAGGCGAGAACGCTCGCTGCTTATCACGCGTTCGATCCGTTCACGAACGTCCCGGCTGAGCAGGCCGCGGCCAAGATCGCCGAACTCTCCCCCTTCGACGACGCCCGCGTGTTCTTCGGCTCGTCCGGATCGGAAGCCGTCGACACGGCGATGAAGTTCGCACGGATCGCGCACCGCGAGGCCGGACATCCCGAGAAGCAGATCATCATCAGCCGTGAGCGTGGCTACCACGGCACGAACTACGGCGGCACGTCGATCCAGGGCATCTCTCCCAACCGTGAAGGGTTCGGGTCGCTCGTCCCCGACATCATCAATGTGGTGGCCGACGACGACGAAGCGATGAAGCGGGCCTTCGCCGAGCACGGGGACGAGATCGCCGCCGTCATCACCGAACCGATCCAGGGCGCCGGTGGTGTCTGGCCTCCGCCGGATGGCTATCTCTCTCATCTGCGAGATCTCTGTGATGCTTACGGGGCGTTCCTCATCCACGACGAAGTGATCACGGGATTCGGGCGGACCGGAGAGTGGTTCGCCAGCCAGTTCTACGACGTTACGCCCGACATGATCATCTTCGCCAAGGGTGTGACATCGGGGTACGTGCCGCTCTCCGGCGTGATCATCGGTACGGCCGTTCGAAGGTGCCTCGAAGCGAACGACGACTTCATCCTTCGTACCGGCTACACGTTCTCCGGCCATCCCCTCGCGTGCGTCTCCGCCCTCAAGTGCATCGAGATCCAGGAGCGCGAAGGTCTCCTGGCTCGGGCCCCGCAGATAGGAGCCAGGTTGTCGACCGGATTGGACGCACTCCGGGATGAAGGGCTGCTGGTCGACGTGCGGGGCGAAGGCGCCGTGTGGGGCATCAGCGTCCCCGAAGGAGTCGACGTCGTGGCGACCCGGAACGCGCTGCTGAGCATGGGAGTGATCATCCGCCCGATCCCCCCGAATCACCTGACGCTGTGTCCGCCACTCGTCATCACCGACGGACAGGTCGACCAGATCGTCGAAGCGATCGGCACGGTTTTGCGCTCATGAACAGCACCAACGAAACTCGACGGTGGTCGAACCAACCGAAGACCGACATGCTTCCAGGAGGATGACGATGATCATCGGGGCACCCAAGGAAATCAAGAACGCGGAGCGGAGGGTCGGCCTCACACCCGGGAGCGCGCGAGAACTCGTTGATCGCGGCCATGAGGTCATCGTCGAAACGTCTGCCGGAATAGGCATCGGAGCGTCGGACGATGACTACGCCGCTGTCGGGGCCCGCATCGGGAGCGTCGATGACGTATGGAACGAGAGCGAATTGATCGTCAAAGTCAAAGAGCCTCAGGCCGTCGAGCGTTCCCGACTGCGACCCGACCAGACGCTGTTCACCTACCTGCACCTCGCACCGGATCCCGAGCAGACGCGTGGCCTCGTCGATAGCGGCGCCAGGTGTATCGCCTACGAGACGGTGACGGACGATCGGGGCGGTCTCCCGCTTCTGGCACCCATGTCGCAGGTGGCCGGACGGATGTCCGTACAGGCTGGGGCTCACTGCCTCGAGGCGCCGAACGGTGGAGCAGGCTTGTTGCTCGGCGGTGTCCCCGGTGTTCATTCAGCCAAGGTCGTCGTGATCGGCGGAGGTGTCGTCGGCGAACATGCCATCGAGATGGCCGTTGGTCTGGGCGCATCCGTGACCGTGCTCGACCGCGACGTCAACGTACTCGACCGTCTCGCTCGTCGTTTCGGCACCTTGCTGGAGACCGTGTACTCCACGACTTCGTCTCTCGAGGAGTTGGCACTCGACGCTGATCTCGTGATCGGTGCGGTCCTCGTCAAGGGTGACCGGGCCCCCCGGCTCGTCACTGCCGACATGGTGAAGCGGATGCGTCCGGGCTCGGTGCTGGTGGACGTCGCCATCGACCAGGGAGGATGCTTCGAGACCTCCCGGCCCACCACCCATGAGAACCCGACGTACGTGGTGGACGACGTGGTCCACTATTGCGTAGCCAACATGCCCGGTGCCGTTCCGAAGACGTCAACGTATGCGCTCAACAACGCCACGCTGCCGTTCACGCTGGCCCTCGCCGACAAGGGAGTGAAGCAAGCGCTCCTCGCCGATCCGCACTTCCTCGGCGGCCTCAACGTGTGCGGAGGAGCCGTGACGGAAGAGCATGTCGCAGGACAGCTCGGGTATGAGTACGTCGAACCGGCGGAAGCGCTTCGGTTCGAGTAGCCGAGTAGCTGAGTAGCTGAGTCCAGGACCTCCGAGTCGTACTTCGTTCTACGTTCTACGAAGATCACGTTCCGAGGCTTCACCCCGCTCAAATCCGAAGAGCCGCCTACCCGGTGTCTCTGTAGGCCGGTAGGCCTTCAATGGCGCAGGCTTCTGCGGCGACCTCGCCGAGCCGGCCCCGGTCGATCAGGAGCGCTCTCAGCACGAAATCGGCGGTTCGGGTCGGTCGTTGTGCCGGCAATTCCTCACCAAGCGAACGCTCTCGAATCGTCTCCAGCATGAGACCGGAGACCGCCTGGCGGGCGAAGCCGACCTCGATCTCGATGAACTCGCCTACAGCGATGCCTTGCCGGATGATGTCGGCAACGGCGAGATAGAGTTCGTCCGCAGTCTGACCCCACGGTTCGAAATCATCGTCCAGCAACACGTCGCTGGTGAAGATGCTCCTGAGGTCGTACGGGGAATCCATGAGATACCGGAAGTCCTCGACGAGGAACCGGTAGAGCCGTGCGGCCGGACTCCCCCCGGCGCGAGCCAGATACCCGGCTACTGCGGCAGAGTCGTCGAGGGAGTAACTGAGCAACTCCTGGAAGATCGCCTGCTTGGTCGGGAAATGATGGAACAGTGAAGGCTGCCGGATGCCGACCGCCTTCGCGATATCGCGAGTCGAGCTTCCGTAATAGCCGCGAGCAGCGAACAGATGGGACGACTCGCGCAGGATCCGCTCGCGAGTCGTGATCGATTCTTCGATCGTCGATTCCTTGGCAGCAGTCACGGCGTCAGCCTAACGCCTGGCGAGATCGCTCCCCTGCGTCGTCGCCGGCTCTCCTCCGGGTCCCCTCGCAATACACTCGGGCGGCAGGGGACAGCGAGACCAGTCTTCTCCCCGAACCAATACACTCCCCGCCGATGCAGGTCACGCTTCTCTTCTTCGCCGTGCTCGTCGCCGGAACCGTGTTCGGCTGGCTGGCGCGACTCATCCTCCCCGGTCGTCAGCCGCTCTCCTGGGCTGAGACGACCATTGTCGGAATCGTAGGCTCCGGCCTCGGAGCGCTCATAGGGAACTGGATCGGTGTCGATCGGGAGATGTTCGAGCTCGGCATGTGGTCGATCGTCGGATCGATCCTCGGATCCGTCGTCGTGCTCGCCCTTGTCCTCCTCGTGATGGAACGCTTCGGCATACGAAGACCGAAGCACGACAGTGCCGCCGACGTGGCCGCCGGCGGCGAGACCGACCGGGTGGAGTTCAAGCAGACGGCCAGGTGGAACACCCACACACGCCAGCGAGACGAGAAGTTGGAGATGGTGATCTCCAAGACCGTCGCCGGCTTCCTGAACGCCGACGGGGGCACGCTCCTCATCGGTGTCGACGACGAGGGCGAACCGACGGGCCTCGAGAACGACCTGAGCCTCGGGAAGGTCGCCGATCACGACCGCTTCCAGCTCTGGCTCATCGATCACCTGCAACGAACCCTGGGAAAGACCGCTGCAACACGCGTCACCGTCGTGTTCCAACCGATCCACGGGGTCGACGTCTGCCGGGTCGAGATCGACGCTTCCGACCGCCCCGTCTTCCTCGACACGCCGAAAGGGCCGAGAACCGCCGACTTCTACGTCAGGATCGGCAACTCGACCAGACGACTGCTCGCCGACGAACTGCTGCGCTATAGGGAAACGCACTGGGGCTGACGAAAGACCACGGACCAAGTACCGTTGCTCCAATGAGCGGACCCCCAACATATCCAATCACCGTTGAGCTCCCGGTTGACGACGAGGAGCGGAACCGCTGGCTCGCAGCGTCCGGGATCGTCTTCGTCAAGGCGCTTCTCCTCCTGCCGCACATCATCCTGCTGTTTCTCTTCGGCTTGATGATCCAGATCGTGGCATGGATCGGATACTGGGGCGTCGCTTTCAACGGCCGGCTACCGGATCTGGTCCGCCGCCTTGAACTCGTCTTCCTCCGATGGATCACCCGTGTCGTCGCCTGGTTCGCCGGTATTGCCGACACCTACCCGACCTTCGGGGTGGAACAAGGGCACGCTGTGACGGTCTCTGTCGAGCCGGCGCCGGAGCCACAAAGTCGCCTCCTCGCCATGCTCGGCATCGTGCTCCTCCGCTCAATCGCGGCGCTCCCACACTTCCTGATCCTCTTCCTGATGAGCTTCGGAGTGCTCCTCGTCGCATGGGTCGGCTACATCATCGTTGTGTTCACCGGCCGGTTGCCGCTCGGCATCCACGAATTCGTGCTCAACTATCAGCGCTGGTGGGCCCGGGCGTGGGGTTGGACGGTCGCCCTCACCGACGAGTACCCACCGTTCACGTTGGGATGAGAGAGCTTTGAGCTCTGAGATGTGAGCCATGAGCCCAATCTTGCTCAAGGCTCATAGCTCACAGCTTGTGCCTCACTCGTCCGATGGCTCTGTCTTCGCCGGCTTGCGGCGACGGATGGATCTGATCGCCATCCAGATTCCCAGGCCGACCAATGCCAGAAGAATGAACGGAAGCGCGAACGCGGCACCGATGATGAGGCCGCCGATAGTCGCCAGCAGGACCGCTGCCGCCTGATCGATCGCTTCTCCGATCACTCCCTTGTCGTACGGATCCCCTATCGGTGTGCTCCCCGGCACCTCCGTCAGACCGACGGTGAGCGTCGAGTAGCTGGTGCGGTTGTCCAGGTAGCGGAGCCGCCCCTCGATCTGCTCGATGTTCAGCAGCACGTCCTGCATTCGCGTCTGGATTATCACGAGATCATCGATCTCCGTCGCCTCAGCCATGAGGCGCGTGTAGAACTCCTCCTGGGTTTCCCAGTAGCGCAGACGTCCTTCGAGGTCGACGTACTCCTCGGTCACGTCCTGGCTAGACATACTGAGGCTCAGCCGCTCACCCAGACCATCCACCCGGTCGACGGCATCGTCGAAGCGATCCTCTGGTATCCGCATGGTCAGCCAGCCAACTGTGTAGTCGATGTCATCGATCTCTTGCAGGTACGTCTCGCCGGCGGTGATGTATCCACCCAGGTCCTGGGCGATACTCCGGAGTTGTGACGAGACCTGCCCGAACGTCCCCGGCTCGACCCTGAGCTCCACCCGGCCGTCGCGAATGACCTTGAGCCCGGCGGGTACGTCCGTGCCGATCGGGGCCGCGGCTATGGCGATCGTCTGCGCCTCTTCCATGTCGCCCCCGGCCTCCGCCTTGTCTTCACTTGCCATCGCCACCGTCGTCGGCATCAGTGCGAAGTCGTCGCCGCCGACGACTTCGGATGAGTCGTCGGAGCTGCCACTGCACGCCCCCAACAGCAGAACGGCGGCCAACAAGACCGCCATCACAATTCGAGTCTGCCCCGACAGGTCGGAAATCGTCATCAGAGTCTCTCCTCGTTGGGTGCGATCCGGCGTCGACGCCGGTCCTCATCCAGTATGACGCACGAGAGCCCGATTCGGGTTCCCGTTTGGAGTTTGTGGAGCATCACGTCTTCGCTGACATTAGGAAACGCGTATTGCCCGGCACACTTCTACCGTCGCGTCATGGATCGACCCATCGTTGCCGTGCTCGCGGGCGGAGACAGCACCCGCATGGGATCCGACAAGGCAGCGGTTCCGTTCGCCTCGTCAACGATGCTCGAAACCGTCCTGAACTCCGTTGCCACCGTCGGTGATCCGATCGTGGTTGGAAGGACGAGCGCCCCGAACGGAGTTCCTGCGATCCCGGATCGGAGACAGGGTTCGAGGGGACCGCTCACAGGATTGGAGGCCGTCCTCGAGCACGAACCCGGGAGAACGATCGTGCTCGTCGCCGTCGATCATCCGTTCCTTCGCCCGCAGACCCTTCGCGAGATGCTGGCCCTCGAAGGCGATGCCGTCGTACCGTTCGACGAACGTTGGCAGCAGGTGACCTGCGCGGTCTACCGGCCGACGTTCTTGCGCGCCGCCTCCGAAACCCTTGACGCCGGATGTCGATCGATCATCAGCGCACTTGATCTGGTCACCGTGAACCTGGTCGGGGAAGTCACCTGGCGTTCGTGGGACGAGGATGGTCGCTCCTGGTTCAGCGTCGACACACCGGAACGTCTCGAAGAAGGACTCCGCCGGTTCGGTTGAGCCCGTTCGCTACGCTGCCGGCATGGATTCCGCATCACCCGTCACCGTTGAACGCCGCAACCACGTCGCCGTCGTGTGGCTCGACCGTCCCGACAAGCGCAACGCGTTCGCCCCCGAGTTCTGGATCTCTTTCCCAGCCGTTATCGAGGAGTTGGGTGACGATTCCGAGATCCGCTCCGTTGTCATCGCGGCGAGGGGAACGGCGTTCACGGTCGGCCTTGATCTCAGGGCATTCGGACCCGCAATGGTCACCGGCAGCCTGGACCCTGCTGCCCCGACTCCCGGCTCTCCGGTCGCTCAGCGGACCCAGACCCGCCGCCTCGTCAAGACGATGCAACGCACGTTCACATCACTGGCCGAGTGCCCGAAGCCGGTGATCGCAGCCGTTCACGGATACTGCATCGGAGCGGGTGTAGATCTGATAACCGCCTGCGATATCCGCTACGCGGCGGTCGACGCGACCTTCTCCATCAGGGAGACCCGGCTCGCGATGGTGGCCGACGTAGGGACGCTCCAGCGCCTTCCAAGGATCATCGATCCCGGAAGCGTTGCGGAACTCGCCTACACCGGCCGCGACTTCGACTCCGCAGAGGCCGCCTCACTCGGTCTGGTGACCCGGCTTCTGCCCGACGCCGACGCCACGATCGCCGCGGCGATCGAAACCGCAGAAGCAATAGCGGCGAACTCCCCGCTGGCCGTTCAGGGCACGAAGGCGGTCCTCCGAGCGGGCGACGGCCGAACCATCGAAGAAGCCCTCGACTACGTAGCACTCTGGAACGCCGCATTCCTCCACTCGAACGACCTAGCCGAAGCGATGGCGTCTTTCATAGAGAAGAGAGACCCGGAGTTCGAGGGGACGTAGCCCGTCGCCCGTTGTCTGTGAAAACTCACCCTTCCTGCTCATAGCTCACTGCCCACAGCTCAGCGCTCCTCGTTCCTCTGCTACTCAGCTACCCAGCTACCCGAGTACGGCATAATGGGGTCATGTTCGGAACTCCTCTAACCGATCGCGGCCACCTCTTCGCTGCTCCGTAGCAACGGTTGGACCCTGTACGCCCCCTACCCCCCGAACAAGGAGGAATACCGTGACCGACCTCTCCACCCGACTCAGCGAGCTCATCGCCCCTGTCATCGCCTACGACTCACAGATCGACATCGTCGAGGGTGACGGCAGCTGGGTCACCGACATCGACGGCAAACGATATCTCGACTTCGCCTGCGGCATCGCCGTGACCAACCTCGGTCACCGTCCGCCAACCCTCGAAGCCGCGGCGCATGACCAGATCTCCCGACTCTGGCACGCGGGAGGATCGTTCCTGTTCGAATCGAGGGCCGAGGCTGCCGAGAAGATCATCGACATCGCTCCCGACAGCATCGATCAGATGTTCTTCATGAACTCCGGCGCCGAGGCCGTCGAGGCCTCCGTGAAGCTGGCCAAGAAGACCTCCGGTCGCCAAGGCATCGTCGTCTTCCGCGGCGGCTTCCACGGTCGCACCATGGGATCGGTCTCGTTCACGACGTCCCGCGCCAAGTACCGGCGCGGCTACCACCCTCTCCTGCCGTCGGTGTTCGTCACCCCATTCCCCCACCCCTACCGCTGGAACATGTCACAGGAAGATGCCAACGCCTACGCCCTCAACGAGTTGCGCCTCATGTTCAGACACGAGGTGATGCCGGACGAGATCGCAGCGTTCCTCTTCGAGCCACTCCAGGGCGAAGGCGGCTACTACCCGGCGAGCCTCGAGTTCATGCAGGCCATACGGGACCTCGCTGATGAGCACGGCATCCTCATGATCGTCGACGAGGTCCAGACCGGCTTCGGCCGGACCGGCGAGTTCTTCACGAGCCAGATCTACGGGATCGATCCCGACATCCTCGTGATGGGGAAGGCCATCGCCAACGGTTTGCCACTGTCGGCGGTCGGCTCCTCCAAGGAGATCTTCGCCAAGTGGGAACCGGGATCTCACGGCACGACATTCGGCGGGAATCCCGTCTCGTGTGCTGTAGCAGCAGCGGGCGTCGACGAGTTGAAGAGAGTCATCCCGGGTGTTGCCGAGCGGTCAGATCTCGCATTCACTCGATTCGGTGATCTCCAGGAGACGCACCCAACGATCGGTGACGTTCGGGGACTCGGTCTCATGATCGGCGTCGAACTGGTGAAGAAGGACCGCGAACCCGACACAGAGGCGTTCGGGGTGATCTCGAGCGAGGCTCAGAAGAACGGTCTGTTCATCCTCAGTTGCGGCCCGGACAACAACGTCATCCGATTCGTTCCACCGTTGAACGTATCGCTCGACGACCTCGAGAAGGGCATCGACATCCTCGACCGGGCGATCACCACCTACGAGGCCTAACCGGAAGCAACCCGGACAACGAGAGAGCCGGCACCCTCAGGTGCCGGCTCTCTTCTGGCTACTGACTACCGACTACTCGATCTCAGTTCTGCGTCAGAACGCCGCGAAGACGCGGGTACTTGACGGGCTTGTGGGTGTGACAGAACTCCGCACGGTTGTAGCGGGAAAGAACGGTCTTGCAGCCGTCTGTGCCGCACACGCGGCCTTCGTCATAGGTCTTCGGCCGGCGAGACCGGCCCTGGGGGCGAGACGCTTTCATGATGTCGGACATGGTTGACCTCCGAGGAGATTGTTTGAACTCAGCCCGCTGAGTCGATGGTGAACGACGTCAACGAGAAGATCGGGATTTGTTACGCCAATCTTATTTGCACTATCCCGACATTGCAAAACTGTTTTGCGGAGGGTCCATCAATCCGGTCGATGACGACCCACGAGTGCCTTGAGACTGCCCTCTCCCGGCCAGAGCAGCGCACCGACCAAACCGAGGATCGCGAGGAGCGTCATCCAGTTGGGGAACCGCGTGAACAGAGTGGGACCGGCGCTGCGCATCGCAACGTCTCCGTAGAGCACACCCTCAGTGAACACATCGGTGGTTTCGCCAACGACGCCCGCCGCTGTGATGAACGTCGACTTGCCCGTGATCGCCGCATGAACGAGATCCTGCCCGATGGCCGCAGCGTTCACCTTCGTCATGTCGATCAACTGATCGGAAGTAGCGGTCTCACCGTACGAGCTTTCGTTCGTGGCTACCACCATGAGTTGCGCACCGGCATCGGACAACGAGTGGATGGACCGGGGGAAGGCACCCTCGAACGAGATCACCGAACCTAGCTGCCACTGCGTCTGCTCCTCATTCTCCGGGAAGGTCATCGGGAATATGACAGGCTCGCTGCCGCGGACCATGTCCCTCGGCACCTGATCAAGCTGGGGGATGAAGCCCAGCAGTGAACGCAGCGGAACGTACTCACCGAAGGGAACCGGGTGCTGCTTGGCGTACTCACCGATCTTGACGCCTTCCGGCGAGTAGAACATGTTGACATTGAGGAATCCATCGGGTTCGACGCTCCTTGTCCCCGATACGAGGAAGTACGCACCGATCCTTCCCGCCTGAGCGATGATCGCAGCTTTCACAGTGTCGTTGCCCTCCGGGTCGAACGGGGGCCCCGTCGAGTTCTCCGCCCACACGACAAGGTCTGCTCCGTGGTCCGGGATCGTCTCCGTCCACTTCAGATGCGATTCGAAGATCCGCTGGTTCTCGTTCTGGCAATGCACCATCGGGCAAGGAGAACCGCCCTGCACGATCGCAACGTGGAGCGCTTGACCGTCCGCTCTCGGTGGGAACAGCATTCCGAAAACACCGAGCAGCACGATCACGACCGATACGTCGACGATCTGCCTCCAGTTCTCTCGGGACTCCAGAACGAGAACGGCCGCTGCCGCGAACGCCACCGCTACCACGGTCCAGCCGGCCGGTCCGATCCATTGGACGGTGCCGAGCAGCGGAGGGAACCCCGCCGCCGCGTAGCCGATGTTGCCCCAGGGGAACCCGCCGAACGGGAATCGAGCGCGAATGAACTCGATCGCAGCCCACCCACCGACGACGATGAGCCACCATCGCCACGCCGGCCAGAGTCGGAAGATCCACACGACGAACGAGTAGGCAGCGAAGTACGACGCCATCAAGAGAACCAGCGGCACCCAAGCGATGAAGCCGAGGACCGTGATCCAGAACAGCAGGACCCCGAAGAAGACGGTCCCCCAGAGGAACCCGATCGTGATCGCCTCGAAGCCCTGCTCGACGCGACGCAACGCCCAGAACAGCGGGATCGGCGCGATGAACGCGAAGGGTCCGATGTCGAGAGGCGGAAACGCTGCCCACATGAGCAGAGCGCTGGCAAGTGCCGCGAGATAGGGAAGGAGCATGGACCGGGAAGAGTAGTGAGACGAGAGATATGAGACATGAGCTACCAGCTGCCAGCCACCAGCAGGACGTTCTGTTCAGACTCCTCGTTCTGTCGAGAAGAAGAAAGGGCCACTGCCCCAGCGATCCCAACCGCGGTACTCGGATGCCCGCTCAGTGCGACTCGGGCTGGTAGCTGGAGGCTGGCAGCTGGCGACTCGCACAGCCGTAGGCTGCCGTTCATGGATGATCTTCAACTGGCTATCAATGCCGCGCGGGCTGGCGGGGCAATTGTTCGTGAGGGTTTCGATCGTGGGGTGACACCTCAGTACAAGCGGCGATTCGACCCCGTG
>JAYEIJ010000134.1:15137-21103 GCA_034660035.1 Actinomycetota bacterium
CCGTAGGCTGCCGTTCATGGATGATCTTCAACTGGCTATCAATGCCGCGCGGGCTGGCGGGGCAATTGTTCGTGAGGGTTTCGATCGTGGGGTGACACCTCAGTACAAGCGGCGATTCGACCCCGTGACCGAGATCGATCACGCTTCTGAATCTGCGGTGCTGTCGATCATCTCCGAGCATCGACCCGGTGATGCGATCCTTGCTGAAGAGCGGGGAGGCACGATTCCTGATGGTCGTATCTGGATCGTCGATCCGCTCGACGGGACGGTGAACTTCGTGCACGGCATTCCCCAGGTCGCCGTCAGCGTCGGGCTGTGGGAGGACGAACGGCCGCTTGCCGGTGTCATCTACGACCCTCTTCGTGACGAGTGTTTCTCTGCTGCCCCGGGACGCGGTGCACATCTCAACGGACGTCGACTCCACGCGTCCGAAACGGATACCCTCGAGCGATCCGTCATGGCAACGGGATTCCCATACGACCACGGGGACTACGCCGACGAGTACGCCGCGGTACTCGAGGCCGTCCTGGGTTCCGTCAACGGCATCCGACGATTCGGTTCCGCAGCCCTCGACCTCGCCTGGGTGGCAGCGGGTCGGTATGAGGGCTACTGGGAGCTCGGTGTTTACCCCTGGGACCAGGCGGCCGGAATCGTCATCGTGCGAGAGGCCGGGGGTCGCGTGACAGACTTGAACGGCGACGACTCCGTACCGGCTACGCGCATGGTGCTGTCCAGCAACGGTCTGGTCCACGATGCCCTTCGGGAGATCATCGAGCCCGCTCTACCGGATCGCCTGAGATGACCGCCGATCGAAGGCTGCTCGTTGCCGAATCCGTGCGAACACCTCGCGGCATTCCCGGCAACGCGATCCTCATCGAAGACGGACTCGTAGTTGCCGTGGCCGACCGTCAAGCCCTCGCCGGTCCCGGCGTCACCGTCGAGGAGTACGCCGGTGCCTTCCTGCTCCCCGGTCTGAGGGATGCGCACATGCACCCTGTGACTTATGCCGTCTCACTTACCGGGACTTCCCTCAAGAGCATCACGAGCATCGGAGAGCTTCGGAACACGATCAGGATGGCTGCAGGAGACCTTCCGTCGGGTGAACCCCTGATCGCACTCCGACTCGACGATGACGTACTCGCAGAGCAGCGCCTCCCGACGCGCGTCGATCTCGACGAGGCTGCACCGGATCGCCCGGTGCTCCTTCACCGCTACTGCGGACACATTGCCGTCGCGAATACGTTCGCCCTCCGTCACGCAGGAGTTAGCGCTTCCACCCCGGACCCGGATGGTGGTTCGATCGATCGCGATGCCATGGGGGAACCGACCGGCGTCTTGAGAGAGACCGCCATCAATCTCGTATCGACCCGTCTTGACGCGTCGGGATCTGTCACCGAACAGTCGATGCTCGATGCCCTAACCGGTTTGGCGGGTCTCGGGATCACATCCATCGGCGCGATGCTCGGACTCGGCGACGGTCCATGGGCCAGTCTCGGAGATGAGGTCGCGGCCATCGTCGCCGTCGCCGACCGACTCCCGATCAACGTCCACGGCTTCGTTATCGCTCATAGCGTCGACGATCTCGAGGCGGCCGCCCGGCGTCTGGATACGGCAGGCGATCGGATTCGCTGGGCTGGATACAAGGGGTTCGCCGACGGCAGCCTTGGCGGACACACGGCAGCGATGTACTCCCCATTCACAGATCGTCCGACCGAGTACGGCACCATGCGACTGGACGCTTCGGATCGTCTGCTCGCCGAAGCGTCGCTCCGGATGGGAGGGATGGTCGCGCTCCACGCGATCGGTGATCGAGCGAATGGAGCGGTCATCGATCTGTACGAGGACCTGGTCGCTGCGGGCACCTCTTCCGAGCGGCTTCGTATCGAACATGCCTCCGTCCTTGACCGGGCCGACATCGACCGGATCGCGCGCCTCGGCGTGGTTGCATCGGTCCAGCCTGCATTCCTTGGATCCGAGTCCGAGTGGATCAGCGAGCGCGTCGGCCCAGACCGGATCATCTCGACCTACCCGTTCGCTTCTCTGGACCATGCCGGGGTTCCGATGTGCGCAGGGTCGGACAGCCCGGTCGAGTCGCCCGATCCGTGGGCCGGAATGGCGCTGGCCAGGGACCGGGCCGGGATCATGACGAGTGAAGGCCTCCTGCCCGACCGTGCGCTGTCTCTCTTCACGGACGGGGCAGCGGCCGCGCTCGGCGAACCACAGCCCCTCTCTCCCGGCAGTCCCGCGGATATCATCGCCGTCGACCGGGACCCGGTCGCGAGTGATCCCGAACAAGTGAGGGGCACGGTCGTCCACGAGACGTGGGTTCACGGCGAGCGAGTCGTCGTGGACAGAACGCGTCCGATCTGGAGTAGTTGAGGCGCTTGTGCGCCGGTGCAAAGCGTGTCAGCGAGCGATACCGGCGGCGTATTGCCAACAGTCGGCGCAGAGGTAGCCGGCGTCGTGGAAGCGAGCGTCCTGCTCGACGACCTCCATCCGACACATGCTGCATGTACCAGCGACGAAATCACGCGCGGCGTCCTGGAACGGTCCCTCTGACACTACGAGGTCAGAGACGAGCACGGTTCTGCTGGTTCCTTGCTTCACCCACGGAAGGCTATCGAGGATTCCGACTCATCGATCAAGGGCGCACCGGGCGACATCCGTCTCCCGCCAAACTCCTAGGTCAGGATGTCCCTCAAGGGCCCGGCGATGTCCTCATACTCGGCGTGCCGACCGGTCTCCTCTTTCGAGTAGATGAGACGGTCGTCGAGCATGACCTCAAACCTCCCGCCGCTGGACGGGATCAGTGTGAGGCGGTCAATGGTTCGCTCGAATTCATCGAGCAGCTGATCGGCCGTGCGCACGGCACGGTTCCGATAGCCTCAAACGGCGCAGTATTCGATGCTGAGATTCATGCCGCTCACGCTAGTCGATGCCGGCACGGAACCGTGACCGGAGACGGACCATCTGATCAATCGCAGACAGCCCCACGCTCCGCCGAGCCGACGAGCTTGGCGTACTTCCCGAGCGCACCGGTCGGATACCGGGGATCCGGCAACACCCACGCCGAGCGTCGGGCCTCCATCTCTCCTTCGTCGACCAGCAGGTCGAGACGCCGGGCCGGCAGGTCGACCCGAATGCGATCGCCCTCGTACACGAGACCCATCGGACCGCCCTTCGCTGCTTCCGGAGCAACGTGGCCAATGCAGAGGCCGGTGGTTCCACCGGAGAACCGGCCGTCGGTGATCAACAGGACGTCCTTGCCGAGGCCTGCACCCTTGATGGCGGCAGTGATCGAAAGCATCTCCCTCATCCCCGGACCCCCGGATGGACCCTCGTAGCGGATCACCGCCACGTCTCCCGGGCGCAGATCATGTGCCCAGAGCGCCTCGAGCGCATGCTGCTCGTCGTCGAAGACCCTGGCGGTTCCCTCGAAGATGTCGAGATCGATCCCGGCGATCTTCACAACGGCGCCACCGGGAGCGAGCGAGCCACGCAGGATCGCGATGCCACCCTCGTCGGCAACCGGTTCGGCGAACGGTCGGACCACGTCCTGATCCTCGGGGAATCCGACTGTGTCGAGGTTCTCCGACATCGTCCTACCGGTGACGGTGAGAGCGTTCCCGTCTATGAGTCCCTCGTCGTGGAGCGCGCGCAAGACGACCGGAACGCCGCCGATCCGGTCGAGATCCACCATGTGGTAGCGGCCGAACGGCTTGAGATCGCCGACGTGCGGCGTCCTCCTGCTGATTCGGTCGAAGTCCTCGAGGGTGAGATCGACGCGGGCCTCGTGGGCGAGAGCAAGGAGATGAAGAACCGCATTGGTAGAGCCTCCGAGCGCCATTACCACCGTGATGGCGTTCTCGAAGGCCTCCCTCGTCATGATGTCCCTCGGTCGTATGCCGGCCCGTAGAAGCTCCATGGTTGCTTCACCCGACTGACGGGCGTACTCGTCGAGCCGCCTCGACACCGCAGGGACCGACGCGCTCCCGGGGAGCGACATGCCGAGCGCCTCGCCGACAGATGCCATCGTGTTCGCCGTGAACATTCCGGCACACGATCCGACACCGGGGCAGGCTGCCTGCTCGATGCGCAAGAGCTGGGAGTCGTCGATGCGGCCCTCGGAGTGGGCACCGATGCCTTCGAACACGTCCACGATCGAGATGTCGACGCCATCGAGCTTCCCGGGGAGCGACGACCCTCCATAGAGGAAAACGGATGGGAGGTTGTGCCGGGCCGCGGCCATGAGCATTCCGGGGAGCGATTTGTCGCAGCCGGCGATCGAGACCATTGCGTCGAAACGCTCAGCGTGCATGACGAGTTCGACCGAGTCTGCGATGACCTCCCTGGAAACGAGTGAGGCTCGCATGCCCTCGTGCCCCATGGAGATGCCGTCGGAGACGGCGATCGTGGTGAAGACCAACCCCACACCGCCCGCTTCGTTCACGCCTTCCCTGGCCCGAGCGGAGAGCCTCGGTCCGGTCAGGTTGCAGGGTGTGACCTCGTTGCCGGCACTCACGACGCCGACCTGGGCCTTGGCGAAATCGTTCTCACCGAACCCGACGGCGCGCAGCATCGCCCGGGCACCGGCCTTGGCCGGCCCATCGGTCACGTCCTGAGAATGGATCTTGATGGGGGTCTCGCTAGGCATGGGAGCAGCGTAACCGGTGGGCTTGCCGCCGGAGTCGGTCGCCAGGGAAGAGCCAACAGCTAACAGCCGACAGCCAGAAACGCTCCAGACCCTGGTCTTCGCTGTTTGCTGCCTGCTGTCCGCTGCTCGCTGCTCGCTGCCCGCCCCCTGCATTCCCACGACCCGTATCAGAATCCCGGCTATAGCCTGTCCACAGTCATGACTACCGATACGATCCCAGTAATTCCCCAGGCGCCGCCTCCGCCGCCGCCTGCTCCGACGAAGCGGAAGGGTGGATTCGCCAAGAAGGCGTTCTTCGCCCTCCTCATCCTCGCCGTCATCGGTGTGTTCGGAACGATCGGGTACGTCAAGTGGACCGAGGGCAAGATCGATCGAATTCCTTCGGAGGAGTTGACCAGCCTTGCAACCGTGGCACCCGGATCTTCGGAGCCGCTCAACTTCTTGATCATCGCCACCGACGATCGCTCGAATCTCCCCGACGACTGGGACGAAAGCGCCTTCGGCGACTTCACGGGTCGCAGGACCGATGTGATGATGCTCGCCCACATGATCCCCGGTGAGCGCATCCAGTTGCTCAGCCTCCCCCGCGATCTCAAGGTCGACATCGAAGGTCACGGAACCAATCGATTGAACTCTGCATTCGTGTTCGGCGGACCGGATCTCCTCATCAAGACGGTGCAACAGGAGACCGGCATCCCGGTCCACCACTACGTTGAGATCGACTTCGGTGGATTCGCTCGGATCGTCGATTCTCTCGGCGGCGTGAGGATCGATTTCCCCCAGGCGGCGCGTGACCAGAAGTCCAAATTCCAGGTTGAGGCCGGAACACACACACTCGACGGCGAGATGGCCGTCGCATACGCCCGATCCCGCAGCTACCAGGTCTACGACGACGGATCGTGGAGTGGAACCGGCGGAGGCGACATCGCCCGGACTGAGCGCCAGCAGGACGTCATGGTGCAACTCTTCGACCAGGTTGCCTCTCCGTCGAGCGCCTTCAATCTCCCCACGTTCCTGCCAACGTTCGCCGACAACATCACGGCCGATGAAGGGCTGAGCCTTGCGCTGATGACCGACCTCGGCCGGTCGGCTCTGGGTCTGCAGTCCTCGAACATCGACCGGGTCACGCTCCCGGTCGAGAGCTACAAGGGCAGCGACGGTCGCTCCTACGTGGTCCCGACCGATGAAGCACCGGCCGTGATCGCCGCCTTCAAGGCCGGCGACCCCTACCCCTGACCCAGTCGGCGACAATCCGCTCCGTCGTTTGTGTCTAGGACCATGAATAGTCTGGTCGTAGGCA
The DNA here is from genome assembly GCA_034660035.1 of Actinomycetota bacterium. Lineage (GTDB taxonomy): Bacteria > Actinomycetota > Acidimicrobiia > Spongiisociales > UBA5794 > JAHEEL01. Next base: position 21,092 of record JAYEIJ010000134.1, read on the forward strand.
CAAACGACTGTT
>JAYEIJ010000134.1:21203-30257 GCA_034660035.1 Actinomycetota bacterium
CCGTCGTTTGTGTCTAGGACCATGAATAGTCTGGTCGTAGGCACAAACGACTGTTTTCGGGGGAGTTCAGAGACCGAGTTCGTCGATCAGATCGACCATGGTCGGCGTGAGGAGCATCGCCCGAACCTCTTTCACGGGTACCCACCGCGCCTCGACGGCATCATCACCTGCAACAAGATCTCCTCCGACCACAGTGCCGAGGAAATCGACGACCGTGTAGTGGTACGCCGGCGGATCGGCTTCGTCGAGGATGTCGCCCACCCACACGGGATCACCAACCTCGATGATAAGACCGGTCTCTTCGAGGACCTCCCTGGCTGCTGCCGCACGCATCGTTTCACCGCGCCGCTGGCGTCCGCCGGGGACCGCCCAGTGATCAACGTAGGCACCCCGCGCCCGGCGGATGAGCAGCATCCGGCCGTCTTCGATGATGACGGCACCGGCGCCCGGTGTTGGATGCGTATCAGACATGAACCGAACGGTACTGCGACCGGGGCGGCCGGGATGTCTAGACCGCTCCGATGTCGGCGGTCTCGTCGACCTTCCGATCGTGAATACCCGCGGCCACGTTCCTCACCGTCAAAACCGTGAAGAACAGCACGATCGGAATGACAGCCATCGTCGCCGAACCGGACGTGTTGGCGTGATACGAGATGATCAGTCCGGCAACGACCGAGAACACGCCGATCAACGCGGCCACAGCCATCATCGCCGGAACCCGTCTCACGAGCAGAGCGGCGGTCGCCGGCGGTCCGACCAGCAGGCCGAACACGAGCAGCGTTCCAACCGTCTGGAACGAACCGACGATTGACAGCACGATGAGACCAAGCAGGAGCACGTGTGTCAGGCGGGGGTGAAGTCCATAGAGATCCGCCTTCTGTTCGTTGAACGACAGAACCAGGAAGTGCCGATAGAAGAGCACAGACGTCCCGATAGCGACCACGGTGATGACGGCCAGCACGATCAGGTCGGTTTGCGTGACGCCGAGCACATCGCCGAAGAGGATCGCCGTCAGGCTTCCGCTATACGAGGCCGACTTTGAGATGAGGATCACGCCAAGGCCGAGCATGCCGACGAAGAGCAGACCGATCCCTGTGTCTTCGGAGAACGTCGTCTGTCGGTGGACGAGGTTGATACCCCAGATCATCACGAGGGCGGCGAGCGCCGCGCCGAGCAGCGGGTTGAAACCGACGAGGATGGCAAGGGCGATCCCGGGGATCACTCCGTGGACGAGGGCGTCGCCGAGGAACGTCATCCCGCGGATCACCACCCAGGTGCCGACGACCGAGGTCGTGAGCGCCGCGAGCGATCCGGCCAGCAACGCCCGCTGCTGAAACGCCAGTTCGAAGGGAGCAGTCAGGAAATCCATGGGGAATCCACAGTACCGAGTACCGGGCGTGCCAGGTGATCGGGATCGGAGGGGACTACAGACGACAGACCACAGACCACAGCAAGAGGCGCGCCTGCGCGGGCCTGTCTGTTGTCTGTTGTCTGTCGTCTGTTGTCAATCACGGCTTCACCCCAACGCGTTCGCTATTCGCTGCGCATTCGCTCGCAATAGCCCTATCAGCGTGTCACCTTCGGTTCCCGGTTCGCCGAGGGAGCCTGTGTACAACTCCACGATCTGAATCTCGTAGCCGACCTCGGCGGCGACCGTGCGGGCGAGGGTGTCGGACTCGACCGTCTCGGTGAAGATGGCGGGGACCTGCTCGCGTTCGATCGTCTCGACCAGAGAGGCCAACTCGGACGATGAAGGATTTGCGAGCGTTGCACCACCCGGTATCACCGTCCCGATCATCTCGAACCCGTATCGATCCGAGAAGTACCCGAACGCCCGGTGATTCGTAACCAGCTTGCGGTCGGCGTCGGACACCACAGCGAGCATTTCGATGCTTTCCTGATGCACCTGTTCCAATTCCGCCACGTAAGCCGCGGCACCTGCCGACCAGTCTCGATCAGGCGCGATATCGGAGAGATGCTCGGCGAGGAGTCGGGCGGCATCGGCGTCCTTCATCGGATCGAGCCAGAAATGGGGATCGAGAAGCCCTTCATCGTGTTCGTCGGCGTCCGGTGCTTCCACGAACAGCCGCGGATTGATGTCGGGACCGACATCCCAGACTCGCACACCGTCGAGAGCGGCCGCCTCGAGCACGTCGTTGAGACCTTCCTCGAGACCGAGGCCGTTCGCAACCACGAGATCGGCCTTCTGGATCGCGGCAACCTGCTGGGCAGAGGGCTGGAAGTCGTGCGGGTTCACGCCGATCGGCATCAGAACCACGACTTCGCCCGCCTCGCCGATCACGTTCTGAGCCAGCTCCCCCAGGACCGTGGTCGTGGCAACAACACGAATGCTCCCATCGTCCTCCCCGCCGGCACTGCACCCGCCAAGAGCCAGCAAGGCGAATGCGACTACCACGACCATCGCTGCGAATCTCTGCACTCTCGACCCCTTGCACTTATTGAGAATGATTCCTATTATTGAAGGAACGCTATCAGTAGGCGACCGATAATGCAACATCTCGAACAGGCGGTCGAACAGCGTCTCGCAGCGGAAGGCGTCCGTCTCACACAAGGGCGAAGAAGGACCGTCGAGGCGCTGTCGAAGATACCGGGACCCCGAACAGCCGCAGAGATCCACGCCCGGGTCGGCAGCGCAGTCCCCTTGTCGTCGCTGTATCGATCCCTCTCGGTTCTGACGGACGCCGGCGTGCTGTCGGCACAGCATGGGGCCGACGGGGTCATCCGGTTCGAACTCGCCGAGTGGTTCACCGGCCACCATCATCACCTCATCTGCACATCGTGTGGCACTGTTGTCGACATCACTCCGACCGTCGACCAGGAGAAGGCGATGGAGCAACTCGTCGAGACGATGACGGCCGGGGCCGACTTCGATGTTTCTGGTCATCGATTCGAGATCGAAGGGACGTGCCGAGCATGCCGGTAGCGTCACCCTCGGTTGTCGCCACAAACGCCGTGTTCAAGTACGGATCACGCACCGCAGTTGCTGCATCCTCGTTCGCCATCCCCGAGGGCAGCATCACCGCCATCATCGGTCCCAACGGCTCCGGGAAGTCGACGATGCTGAACGGGATCGCCAGCCTCACCCGGCCAGCTTCCGGCACGATCGACGTACTACCGGTCGATGGACGCCAACGCCGCGTCTCCTACGTGTTGCAGACGACGAAAGTGAACGAGTCCCTCCCGATCACCGTTCGCGAGGTGGTCACGATGGGCCGGTACCCGTCAACCGGTCCGTACGGTTGGCTGAAGGAGGCGGACCGAGCCGCCGTCCGGTCGGCCATGGATCGGATGGGGATCTGTGATCTCGCCGAGCGCCACCTCACTGAACTCTCAGGCGGGCAGAGACAGCGCGTCTTCGTGGCCCAGGGCCTCACACAGGACCACGACATGCTCCTCCTCGACGAGCCGCTGACCGGTCTCGACATCACATCGGCACATGCCATCGATGACGTCATCCACGAAGAGCAGGCACACGGCTGCACGATCGTGCTGACGACACACGACCTGACCGCTGCTCAGGTCGCGGACCACGTCGTCCTGATGTCGGGTCGTGTCGTCGCCTCTGGAACTCCAGAAGAGGTTCTCACAGAGGAACACCTGCGCGACGCGTACGGGCCGAGCCTCATTCACGTCGAAGGGACCCGGTTGTTCCTCGACGACCCGATCCACCGTCCCACCGACCCGCGCCACGAGCACCAGGATCGATCCATCCACCTCGAGGTATCCCCGACCGAGCAACACGGCGGCGACGACGTATCTCACTGAACCCCGTACGGCGGCCCGGCCCTGCAACAAGTATCCTTCAACACATATCCGGCCACGCACCGCCGTAGCAATCGAACCTCGAGGACTTGACACCATGACCGAGGGTCTCCTCACAGTCGATTGGCCTCAAGTGCGCCTGCGTCGAGCCGCGGCCGGCGTTCCTGTTCGTCGGAGCGGCAGGCACTGCCGGCGTTACGGTTGGACTTGCAACGCTCTTCGTCACCGCCGCCGCGGGCGATGACTCGTTCGGTGATCGCGCGATGGGGATGGTCGCGTTCACGGTCATGGGGTCCGCAGTGGGTGGGCTCGCATTCTGGTCCGCGGATTCGGTGGTCGCAGTTGCCGTGATCTTGGGCGGTGCGACGTGTCTCGGCACGCTTGCAGCCGCCTACGGCCCGGTCTCGGCTCGTCGGGGTCTGTTCCTCACACTCTGGGCCCTGCTTGCGCTTCTCCTCAGTTCGGTCGACACGTCACCGTGGACGGCTGCGATCGCCTTCCTCGTTGGCGGTATCGGAGCGATCGGGATCGGCATGCTCTCGGAGCGGGGAGCAGACTGAGCATCCGGGTTCCGCGCCTCACTCGAAGCAGAGACCTCCGAACCTTGCGATAATCTCAGAGACCAACGAGAGATCAGCAGAGGACCGCAACAGTGAGCAGGAGCGACCGGATCAAGGGGGCGAAGGCCAAACTCACGGCGCGGGCGGAACCCTTCTGGCTGAATCCGGCGACGATCAAAGGCACGGTAGCCATCGGTGGGGGAGGAGCCATCCTCTTATTCCCTGGCGAATCGCTCTTCATATTGCGAGTCGTTCTTGGCGTGGCTCTCATTATCACCGGTGTGGGTGACCTCTGGTTCCACCTCCGGGGTCGGAGACCTGGGAACCGGGTTCGTGACCTCGCCGAAGGCGTCCTAACGGTCGGCCTCGGCGCGCTCTTCCTTGTCTTCCCGGCCGAGACCCTGAAGGTCATCATGCTGATCGTCGGCGTCTACTTCGGCGTGCGCGGCGTCATCGTCACGATCGGAGCGATCAAGCAGCGTGGCTCCGACACCTGGGCGCTCGACCTGGCCCGGGGGCTCTTCTTCATCGTCTTCGCAGGGTTCATGCTGTTGCTCCCGGAAGCCGTGTTCTCGGGATTCGTCGTCGCGCTTGCTGCTGCGGCGGTCGTCGTCGGTGGGGTCATCCTCTCCTACGGCATCCAACACCACACCGAAGAGACGCTCGTCGACGTCGATGCGGCATCAGTATCCCAGATCGTTCGCGACTGGATGATGCTCCGGGACGTGGGCGACGCCCGGAGAGACGAGATCGACGACGGCCTCTACTTCGAGCAACCGGACCGGACGAACAAGCTGGTTGCCTGGTGGGTGATGTTGCTGTTGTCGGTGGCAATCGCGACGTTCGGAGTGCTTCAGGACTCGACGGCGGTCGTTATCGGTGCGATGTTGATCGCCCCGTTGATGACTCCGATCATCGGTGCGGCGCTCGGTGCAGTCAACGGTTGGCCGAAGCGAGTCACAACTTCCCTTGGAATGATCGCTGCCGGTGTCAGCGCCTCCGTAGGTCTCGCCTTCGTCATCGGTGCCTGGACTCCACAACTCATCCCCCTGGCCACCAACTCTCAGGTCACATCCCGGGTGAGCCCCAATATCATTGACATGGGGATCGCCCTTGCGGCCGGCGCTGCTGGTGCATTCGCTAACGCCAACAAGCGGGTCTCAGCGTCCATCGCCGGTGTGGCCATCGCTGTCGCACTCGTACCACCACTTGGGGTCGTCGGGTTGACGTTGCACGCCGGGATGTACGGGGACGCGTTCGGTGCGTTCCTGCTGTTCATGACGAACCTCGTGTCGATCATCCTCGCCGCGATGGTCGTGTTCGCCCTCACCGGGGTCGCCCCCGTCTCCAAAATGAAGGAGAACGCGAATGAGATCAAACGCGTGGCCATCACCGTCACCATCGCCGCGATCATCATCGCTATCCCACTTGCCTTCACCGTGTCGAGCATCATCACGAACGCCGCCCGTCAAGCCGAGGCTCAGAAGGCAACCGAGACCTGGCTCGAGGACTCCCCCGATCTGGAACTCGACCGCATCAACGTGAAGGGCTCGGAAGTGTCGATCGTCATCACCGGTCCCGAGTCGATGCCCCCGGTCCCAGATCTCGAAGACGCTCTCAGCGAATCGTTTGGCAAACCGGTGACCGTCGAAGTCGAGCACATCCCCGCCATCGTGGTGGTCTACTCCGACGCAGATGGCGAAATCCGCACCGAAGTAAGAGAAGACAGGTAGCCCGGTTCTAGGCTGCCTGCGCCCTTGACTGCTTCGCCCGGTAGTAGAGGAACGTGCCGATGCCGATGCCTACCTGCGGGAAGTAGGTGAGGGCTCGCCACACCATCACGGCAGCGAGCGCATCGTTGTTCACGGCTCCGAACGCCACGAGGATGCCGGTGATGGCAGCGTCCGCCGTCCCCAGACCACCAGGAGGCACCGGAATGAAGGTTGCAAGTCTCCCGAAGGCGAACGCCACGAAAGCCTCGAGGAACGTGACCGGGGCATTCGAACCACCCTGGATCGCAAAGACGGCGGCCCAGAGGATGAGGAACTGCATGAACTGCTGGAGATAGCTCGTTGCAGTGATCTTGAGCCAGCCGTTGCTGACAACGTCGACCGTCGAATCGCGGAAGCGGACAACCTCATCGACGACATCGAAGGTGGGCTCCTTCTTGAACAGCCCATACCCCCATCGGACGATGCGCTCGCCGTACTCTCCGACCTTCCGGGCACTCTTCTGGCTGCGGAGGATCGCAGCGAAGACCCAGACTGCTACGACGATCGCCACGAGTCCGACGGCAGCAAGAGCGAAGGCGGCGCCCTGCGCCTGACCGATGAATACCAAGCCGATAGATCCGAAGATCGGAAGGCTGAGCGTGACGAACGAGTTCCAGATGCTCGTGATCCCGATACCGGCGGTCGCCTCTGCAGCTCCAACGTTGTAGAAGCCGAGCATGGAGTACTGAACCGCAAGTCCGAATGCCCCACCCATCGGTACAACGTTGCTGATCATGAACGACGTCTGGCGGATCACGAACGCCGGGCGGTACTTCAGGCCGGGGATTGCTGCTTGGTATGGCCAGACGTAGACGACGATGTTGATGATCGTCATCACGATCAGTATCCCGAGGGCGAAGGTGGACATCTTCTGGATCGCAGTCCAGGCTTCTCCGTAGTCGCCGAACTGGGGTAGCACGATCCCGAAGACGAGGATCAAGATGAGCAACGTGATGATGCCACCGATGATCGTCTTCTTCTTGTCGCTCTTCTTGGGCGCCGGTGCGGCCGCAGTCGCGTCGTTGGTCATGGAGGGGAGTGTACGCACAACGTGAAGCGGACGGCAGACAGCAAGAAGAGGCAGACACCGGACATCCACTACGAACTACACCCGGCGAAGCTGGGTCAAGTGCCCACTTCTATCCCCGACATCTTCTCCAGGGCTTTCACCAGGGCGTGGTTGCCTTCGGCGCCAAGGCCCTCGTTCTGGAGGGCCCGGTAGAGCTGGAAGACGAGGGCTGTTCCCGGGATCGGCGATCCGACGGAGTCTGCGGCCTCAAGCGCTAGACGCAGATCCTTCTGCTGAAGATCGATCGTGAATCCGGGACGCCAATCCCGCTCGATCATCTGGGGACCGCGATTGGCCAGCATCCAGGAACCCGCAGCACCCCCCTTGACCGCATCGAGTGTGGCGTTGAGATCGAGACCCGAGGCTTGGGCGAAGAGCAGTGCTTCTGAAACAGCAAGTTGGGTGCCCACGACGAGAATCTGGTTGACGAGCTTGACCCGCTGCCCGTCCCCGACCGGACCAACATGGGTGATCGTGGTGCCGAATGCCTCCATGTATGGACGAGCACGAGCGACGTCTTCGTCTGTTCCTCCGACCATGATCGAAAGCGTTCCATTGGCTGCACCTTCCGAGCCGCCGCTCACCGGTGCGTCGATCCAGCTCCCTCCACGATCAGCGACTTCGCTGGCGAATTTGAGTGTCGAGTCCGGGCTGATCGTCGAGTGATCCACGATGAGCGAACCGCTTGAGATGCCCTCGAACAGGCCATCCTCGTATGCCAGAACGGCGAGAACATCCGGTGTGTCCGATACGCAGATCATGACGATCTGGCAGAGACGGCCTACCTCAGCGGGAGAATCCGCCGCAATTGCTCCGGCCGCTACAAGTGGCTCCATACGCGACGGAGTCCGATTCCACACGACGACGTCGTGCCCTTTCTCGATCAGGTTGGAAGCCATGCCGGCTCCCATGATCCCGAGTCCGATGAATCCGATCCGCTCCGGCATGCTCGATCCTTCTTCCGTGTGTGGCGATCCCCGTGGGGACGGTACCTCATCCGAATCGGCAGAAATACCCGCCGCAGGAAACCCAACGGGCACAATGACGGTCAGAACGATGGCAGCAGCCCGAGACGTTGAGCGATGAGGGAGAGAACAATGGACAACGCCGACACTGAACCCGGCGTCGAGAAGCCCTTCGGAGATCCGCAACCGGAATTCCACATCGCTATTGGCTGGCAGACGATCTGGAAGGCCATCGCGGCGATCCTTGTCACGCTTCTGGCCCTCTGGGCCGCCGGCGAGATGGCCACCCTGCTGTCGATGCTCGCCATCTCCTTCTTCTTCAGCCTGGCTCTCCAACCGGCGGTCATATGGCTCGTCGACCGGTACGAGTGGAGACGAGGAGCGGCCGTTGGTGTGATCTACCTCGCCGGATTCGTTGCGACCGCCCTCATGATCATCGTCCTCATCCCCGCCGTTGCCCAACTCGCCAGCGGCATCGGGGAGAAGGGCGGCGCCTGGCTGACCGATACGAGTCTTTGGATCGAGGAAGCCTTCAACGTGGAAATCTGGACCCCGGGTACCGGCGAGGAGATTGCACAGGAAACGGAAGACGCGCTCATCAGTTGGGCGAAAGGGGCCTTCGGAAACCTGCTCGGCATCGCAACGAGTGGGATCGGACTCATCTTCAACCTGGCAACGATCGCCATGTTCACCTTCTACTTCACCGCCGACGCACCGCGCTTCAAACGATCAGTTCTGTCGCACATGAGTCCGGCGAACCAGCGGCGTGTCGGTTGGACCTGGGACGAGGCGATTAGGCAGACGGGTGGCTACTTCTACTCCCGGATGCTGCTGATGCTCATCAACAGCCTCGGGTTCTTCTTCACCATGGTTCTCGTCGGTATGCCCGTCGCATTCGCCATCCC
>JAYEIJ010000135.1:0-9762 GCA_034660035.1 Actinomycetota bacterium
TATGGCCCCGGGACGAGAGCGAACGGCGGTATGCCCTGGAGCACGGCCTCGATCTCGATCAGGTGCTCACCACACGTGATCTCGTCGATTCGGACAACACGTTCTTCGCTGCAACCGGCGTGACCTCAGGTTCGCTCCTCAGGGGCATTCGCTTCTACGGCAACCGTGTCGAGACCCACTCGGTCGTGATGCGATCGCGCTCGGGCACGATCCGCTTCATCGAGAGCATCCACCACATCGACTGGCTCGACAAGAAGAAGGCGATTGACTAGCCCGACTTCGTCGGGAGTAGTAGTCAGTAGTCCGTGTCTCGTGTCTTGCTTCCTGTGTCTTGCGTCTTGTGTCTTGCTACTCCATTTGACAACCTCCATGGCACTTTGGCTAGACTTCGAACTGAGACCTGATTCACCCGTCAGTTTTGGGGTTCGGCCCCATACCACGAGGGAGTTCGCTGATCGCTGTACCGGTGACGGAGAAGGGGCGAGCAACCCGGCAGGCATTGCTCGACGCCGCCGAAGAGGTCTTCGGTGAGTGCAGCTACGACCGGGCGTCGATCTCGGAGATCACCCGGCGGGCTGGCGTTGCGCAGGGCACGTTCTACGTCTACTTCCCCGACAAGCGCGCAGCGTTCGTTCAGTTGGTGAGAGACCTCAATCGCGGGCTTCGTCGCCACATCGCCATGGCGGTTGACGGTATCGACGACCGTCTCGAGATGGAACGGACCGGGCTTCGGGCCTTCTTCGACTTCACAGCCAGCCACCGGGCGCTCTACAAAGTCGTGAGAGAGGCCGAATTCGTCGATGAGGACATCTACCGCTGGCACTACCGGACACTCGCGCTGGCGTATGCCCGCGGACTCGAGGCGGCAATCCGTGCCGGTCAGATCGAAAGCGACGTGGACCCGGACACTCTCGCGTGGATCCTCATGGGCATCAGCGAGCTTCTCGGCAGCCGGTGGGTGATTCTCGAACATCGCGAACCGCCCGATGAGGTGCTCGACGAGGTGATGTCGTTCATCGGTCGCGGATTCGGCCACTGCACTCCGAGGGAGACGACATGACGACCATGGGAATCGTCTCGACGGCCACGTACTTCCCGGATACCTTCGTGACCGCCCAGGAGATCGCAGATCAGAGCGGGCTACCCGAATGGGTCGTTCGCGAGAAGCTCGGTATCGAGCGCAAGTTCGTGGCCGACCCGAATGTGCACCCGAACGAGATGGCCGCCCACGCTGCGCGAGAAGCGATCGCGAAAGCCGGCATCGACCCGCTCGACATCGACGTCGTCCTGTGTACGACCGAAGAGTGGCGCGAGTATCTGCTTTGGACGACGGCTATCGACCTCGCTCACGAGATCGGTGCGGAGAACGCCTGGGGCATCGACATCCACACGCGGTGCGCTACCACGATCGCTGCGATGAAGCTGGCCAGGAGCCTGATGGCAGACGACCCCTCGATCGACACGATCCTCATCGGCGGCGGCTACGTCATCTCCCACTTCATCGACCTGACCGACGTCAACACTTCGTTCCTGTTCAACATCGGCGCCGGGGCCGGGGCGATGATCGTGAAACGGGACTGGCTCGAGAACCAGGTTCTCGGCATGCACATCATCACCGACGGTTCGATGAGCCGCCATGTCATCGTCCCCTCCAGCGGCACCGTCCAGCATCCGACCGATGCCGCAGTTGGTGACGGCGGATTCAAGTTCCGGCTGGTCGAACCAGAGGCTATGAAGGCCCGCCTGGGCGAAGTCTCTATCAAGAACTGGCTCACGTGCGTGGACACGGCACTCGCCAAGTCCGCCACCAAGAGCGATGGCACGTCCTATGCCCGGGAGGACATCGACTTCTTCAACATGTCCCTCGTCAAGCCGTCTGCATATCAGGAGATGCTCGGACACCTGGGGCTCACTGAGGATCAGGGCGTCTACATGTCGAGCATCGGTCACATCGGGGAACAGGACGCCATCATCAACATCGAGGCCGGTGAGGAGCAGGGTCGCTTGAAACCCGGTGACACGATGGCGATCATCGCTGCAGGCATCGGGTACGTCTGGGCTGCCGCCATCGTCCAGTGGGGTGCTCCGAAGTGACGCAACCGTCCCACTTCGTAACCGACTGGCTCGACAAGCGTGCCAAGCTCACACCCGACCGTGTCGCGGTCATCGACTACGCCACAGGTTCCGAAACGACGTTCGCGGAGTGGAACGCGCGGGCGAATCGTACGGCGAACTACCTCCGCAGCCTGGGCGTCGGCAAGGGAGACCGCGTCGCCGTCTACGCGTCGAACCGATGCGAGTACATGGACCTGTTCTGGGCGGCCCCGAAGATCGGCGCGATGCTTCAGAATCTCAACTGGCGACTCACCGTCCACGAACTGCGCGGCATCATCGCCGGCGGCGAACCGAAGGTCTTGATCTACAGCGAGGACTGGCGCGCGCAGGTCGAGGAGCTGAAGCCGTCATTCACGACGATCGACCACATCGTCGCCATGACGAACCCCGGGCCGGGCGAGCGGGACATGGCAGAACGCGAGCCGATGAGCGCCTTACTCACCGACATCCCGGAACTCACGCTCGATGATCCGTGGGGCATCTACTACACGGGCGGAACGACCGGGCTCCCCAAGGGTGCGGTCGTCACGCATGGGAACGTCACGTGGAACAGCGTGAACACGATCACATCTTGGGGCATCACCGGGGACCACAAGGCGGCGCTCCAACTCCCGTTCTTCCACATCGGCGGCCCGAACATCTTCATGGTCCCTCTCGTCCACACCGGTGGTACCACGATCCTGTGTGAAGGCTTCGACCCCGACGACACCTTCGACCTCGTCGAGCACTCCGGCATCACGCACTACGTTGCCGTACCGACGATGTTCCAGATGCTCCAGGAGCATCCTCGCTGGGACGGAGCCGACTTCTCGCGGCTCGAGCTCGTCATCAGCGGGGGAGCACCGTGTCCACTCCCGATCATGCAGAGATTCTGGGACCGGGGCATCGACTTCAAGATGGGGTACGGGCTCACCGAGGCGTCAGGCAACAACTTCTGGCTCCCACCTGAGATGGTGCAGCAGAAGATCGGATCCGTCGGCTATCCGATCTTCCACATCGACATGAGGACGGTTCGCGAGGACGGCACCGAGTGCGATACCGGCGAGGGAGGCGAGCTCCTCATCCGTGGCCCGCACGTCATCGCCGGCTACTGGAGGGATCCCGAGGCGACGGTCGAGGCGATCCGCGACGGCTGGCTCCACACCGGCGATGTCGCCATTCGCGACGAGGACGGATGCTTCTCGATTCTCGGACGATCGAAGGAAATGTTCATCAGCGGCGGCGAGAACGTGTATCCGGCTGAGATCGAGTCCGTGCTCTCTGCTCATCCTGCGATCAGGGAAGCCGCAGTCGTGGGTGTTCCCCATGAAACCTGGGGCGAGGTGGGCAGAGCTTTCGCCGTTGTCACAGACGACTACGACGAAGACGATGTCCGGTCGTTCCTCGGCGAGCGTCTCGCCCGCTACAAGATGCCTCGAACCGTCGTGGTGCTCGACGCGCTCCCACTGACGGCGATCGGGAAGATCGACAAGAAGCTACTCGCGTCGGAGGAGGCCCCATCATGAGTGTCCCAACGCTCCCCGGTATCACCGCAAAGATGGTGACGACCGGCCGCCTGACGACCAGGGTTCTGTTCTCGGGACCTGAGGATGGCATCCCCATCCTGTTGATCCACGGGAACTTCTCATCCGCCACGTGGTGGGAAGAGACGATGCTCCAACTGCCGCCGCAGTACCGGGCTATCGCACCGGACCAACGGAGCTTTGGCGGCGCCGACCCCGACGTGCACGTCGATGCGACGAAGGGCATGGGAGAGTTCGTCGACGACGCGATCGCGCTGGTCGACCAGCTTGGATACGACAAGGTGCATCTCGTCGGGAACTCCCTCGGCGGCCTCGTCGCCTGGTGGATGATGGCGGACCACCCCGACAGCCTCATCTCGGTCACTCTCGCGGGACCCGGGTCGCCGTATGGATTCGGCGGCACGAAAGACGCCCGCGGCACACCCACGACCGACGACTTCGCGGGCTCCGGCGGCGGACTCGTCAACCCGGAGTTCGTCAAGCTCCTGGAGGCCGGGGATCGATCGACGGACTCGCCGTTCAGCCCCCGCCACGTCCTCCGGCTCCTCGTGTGGGGTCCCCCGTTCATCCCTGAACGTGAGGATGCGCTCGTCGAGGCCACGTTCGAGGCCCAGCTCGGTGACTACGGACTGCCAGGGGACAAGGCCCTGTCTCCGAATTGGCCGTACGTCTCGCCGGGGAAGTGGGGACCGTCGAACGCGATGTCGCCGAAGTACATCGGCAACCTCGTTGAGCGCCTCGCCAACGCCGAGCCGAAAGTCCCCGTGATCTGGATCTACGGAGCAGACGACGTGGCGGTGTCGAACAGCGCCGCTTCGGATCCGGGCACGTGGGGCCCAACCGGGATTCTGCCCGGATTCCCCGGTACCGACGAGTACCCAAATCAGCCGATGATGGACCAGATCCGAACCGTGCTCGACGACTACGCAGCACGGGGCGGGACGTACAAGGAGGTCGCCATCGAGGGATCCGGGCACGTCCCGTTCTTCTCTCACCCCGACGAGTTCAACAGCGCGTTCCACGCGTACCTCGAGCAAGTAGACGGACAAGCAGGAGGAAAACAATGACAACACGAGCCATACGGCTCCTGATGCTGGTCCTGGCGTTCGCGCTCGTCGCGGCTGCGTGCAGCAGCGGTGACGACAGCGGAGACACGACAACGACCGCAGCAGCGGCAGAGACGACCACGACCGCAGCAGCGGCAGAGACGACCACGACCGCAACGGCAGCGGAGACGACGACCACTGCGGCGGCGGAGACGACCACGACAGCGGGAGCCGGCGTCGCATGTGACGAGCCGGTGAAGGTTGGCGTCATCACCGACCAGACCGGAGCGCTCGCCATATACGGAGCGCACATCCTTCGCTCCTTCCCGTTTGGGATGGAGTACGGGACCGGCGCCGCCGGCACCGGTGATACGGCATCCGGACAGACCTTCATGCTCGACGGATGTGAGATTGAGGTCATCTACGGCGACGACACGTCGGACGCCGAAGTGACGGCAACGGTTGCACGCGAGTTCATCGAGGTCGAGGGTGTTGACATCCTTGTCGGCTCCGTGTCCTCAGGCGTCACCGCTTCCATCCAGCAACTCGCACTCGACAATGACGTGATCCACATCGCAGCACCTGCCGCCGCGAACGACCTGACGGGAATCGGATTCAATCCCAACTCGTTCCGTACCAGCCGCAACAACTACCAGGACGCAGTGGCGATCTGTGAGTACCTGCCAACGCAGTACTCGACATTCGCTCAGATCGCTCCTGACTACGCGTTCGGTCACGGCGGCGCAGCTGCGTACCGGGATGCGTGCACGCTCAACGGCGGCACGTTCGTCATCGACGACATCTTCGCTCCATTCGACACGACGGACTTCACGCCGTACATGGAACAGATCCTTGACTCCGGCGCGGAGGCATGGATGGTTACGTGGGCCGGTGGAGGCTTCATCAACATGATGGATGCCGCCGTCGCCGTCGGCGTCACTGAAGAGATGGACATGGGTGCGCCATTCGTCGACAACGTTGCCCTGGCGCCGTTCTTCGCGAACGCGGTCGGTTCCACCGGTTCGATCCTGTACCACTACACGCAGCCCGACAACCCGGTCAACGACTGGTTGATCGAGAAGACCAACGCACTCGCTACTCCCGTCAACCCGGACCTCTTCGATGCGGACGCGTTCAACGCGGCGCTCCTTATCACCGAGGCGCTCAAGGTGACCGGTGGTGACGCGAGCGCCGACGCGCTGCGCGACGCCATGGAGGGAATCTCGTTCGAGGGCCCGAAGGGCCTCATCGAGATCCGTGCGGAGGATCACGTTGCGATCCAGGACATGTACGTCGTGACACTGCTCAACATCGATGACGCCAACCAGGAGTTCTTCGAGGCGGTCAAGACGGTGCGTCCCGATGTACCGTGCCTCCTCGTAGATGAGTACCTCGATCGCTGTGGGGATCTCCCCATCGGAAGCCTCAGCGGCTGACCTGCAAGTATGTGTGGGCCGGGGATCTACTCCCCGGCCCACCGCTCACTCAATCCCCGAGGGGTAGCCGTGATGGAACCCATCCTCGAATTGCGAGACCTGACGAAGGAGTTCGGTGCCCTCGTCGCGGTCGACGACGTGTCTATGTCGATCGAGCCTGGAACGCTGCACTCCGTCATCGGACCCAACGGTGCAGGGAAGACGACTCTGTTCAACCTCATGAGCAGCACTCTCAAACCGACCTCCGGCCGGATATTTCACAAAGGCAAGGACATCACGAGCGTTCCGGTTCATCGCATGATCCATCTGGGAATCGGCCGGTCGTTCCAGATCACGAACATCTTCCCTTTCATCACCGTCTTTGAGAATGTCCGCCTCGCGGCACAGGCCACAGGCTCCGACGATTTCAAGTTCTGGAGGACGGCCGATTCATTCACCGACTACACCGAGCGAGCTGCCGCGGTGCTCGAGGAGGTTGGACTCACGTCGGAAGCCCTCAAGCCTGCGAATGCACTCCCCCATGGCGATCAGCGCAAACTCGAACTCGCCATGATCCTCGCTCCCGACCCCGAGGTGCTTCTCCTCGACGAACCGACCGCCGGCATGGCTTCCGAGCAGGTTCCAGAACTCATGGACCTCATAGGCACCATTCAGGAGTCGGGAGACAAGACGGTCGTGCTCGTCGAGCACAACATGAGCGTTGTCATGCAGGTCTCGGATCGCATCACCGTGATGCACATGGGGAGGGTGCTGGCCGAAGGTACCCCGAATGAGATCTCGCAGCATGAGGGCGTCCAAGAGGCCTACCTCGGGAGCCTCTACGACGAGGAGGAGAACCGGTGAGCGCCATACTCAAGGTTCGGGACATCCACACCTACATTGGCCAGTTCCACATCCTGGAGGGAGTCTCTCTTGACGTGCAGAAAGGTGAGATTGTGGCGTTGCTGGGTCGCAACGGCGCCGGCAAGACAACGACCCTCAAGAGCATTCTCGGGCTGGCTCCTCCTCGTCGCGGCGACGTCGTCTTCGAAGGGGCGCTGCTACGCGGCAAGCACCCGTATGACATCGCCTCAATGGGGATCGGCTTCGTCCCTGAGCATCGAGCGATCTTCAGTGCGCTCAGCGTTGCGGAGAACCTCAAGCTCGCCGAGCGCGCGAAGGGCGACCTCGAGCGCAAGGAAGATCTGATCTTCGGACTGTTCCCCGACCTCAAGCGTCTCATCAGCCTGCCTGGGACCAACTTGTCCGGCGGCCAGCAACAGATGCTCGCCGTCGCGAGAGCCCTCGTACCAAACAACCAACTGCTCCTGATCGACGAGCCGAGCGAAGGTCTTGCTCCCGTGCTGATCGAGCAGATGATGGAAGCCATCCGGCATCTGAGCAGCGACAGCACGGTTCTGCTCGTCGAGCAGAACTTCATCGTTGCGAGTCGCCTCGCCTCCCGCTACGTCATCGTCGAGGAGGGGGTCTCGGTTGCCGCCGGGAACATGTCGGATCTCGTGGACGACGAGGAGACAATCCGAAAGTACCTGGGAGCAGCATGACGACCGCGGCACCCACCACCACCCGCGCCGCCGAAGCGAGCCGTCGGCTGAGGGAGAATCGTGGTCGAGTCTCATTGGCCGCGTTCTTCGCTTTCGTCCTGATCTACTCCCTGTTCGCGATGGAGACCGACGATTTCTTCATAACGATCATTCGCGGTCTCGCCGTTGGAGCGATCACGTTCCTCGTCGTTTCCGGCCTCTCGCTCATCCTCGGGCTCATGGACGTGCTAAGCCTGGCGCACGGCGAGCTGTACATGCTCGGCGCCTACGTCGGGTGGACGATCTACGTACGGCCGGACACATTTCTCGATGCCGTCACTCCGATAGCCCTGGCGCTGTCCGGCATGGCGCTCCTCCCGCTCTGGAGGCGGATCGCTTCCCAGTGGCCCGGGGGTAGGTGGCCAAGGATCATCGTGCCTATTGTGGCGATCGCCGCCGGTCTGATCATGATCGTGGTTCTGTTCCCGAAGTTCCCCCTATCGATATGGAACCCGGGCGTGTTCGCCGAAGCACCGACAAACGACGCCCTGGCTCTCGCCGCAGGAACCCAGGAAGTGCCTCCCGCGGCAGGATTCGAAGGGATCTCGCCACTCCTAGGGATCATCGGCATGTGGCTCGGCGGTGCAGTGCTCGGATTCGGCGTCGCGGCAGTCGTCGAGCGGAAAGCCGAAGTCGCGTCGCCGAAGCCGCAGCGGAGCGCGTACCTCATCTCAGGCGGTGTCGCGCTGCTCGGAGTCGTCGTCTTCGCCGTGAACAACCCACTCACCGAGTGGTGGTACGGCCTCGGCACGACACCCCGGTTCTTCGCTGCCATGCTCTTCTCGACCGTTCTGGCCTTCGGACTCGGCATGTTCATCGAAGTCGTGTTCATCAGACCTCTGTACGGGCGCTTGCTCTATCAGATCGTGATGACTCTCGGTTTGGGGTTCATCCTCCTCGAGATCGTGCGATCAGTGTGGGGCCGTCCCGCGTTCACCATGCCGAAGCCTGCCGCCTTCAACGGACAGGGAGATGCGTGTCCGGGCGAGGGACTCGGTGACCTCTTCTCCGGCTGCGCGACCATCAAGCTTTTTGATTCACGCGTTCGCATGTACAACGACGTGTTCATCATCCTCGTTGGAGTTGTCGTCCTCGTCGTGATCACACTCCTGCTCAAGAAGACACGCCTCGGCATGACGATCCGCGCCGGCGTCCAGGACTCGGATATGGTCGAGGCGCTCGGTATCAATGTCCGGCGCATCTTCACGATCACGTTCGGCATCGGTGTTGGCCTCGCCGCGCTCGGCGGGGTCGTCGCGGCCCCCGCGCTCGGTCTCAATACGGGCATGGGTGGACAGGTGCTGCTTCTCGCTCTCATCGCGATGGCGATAGGCGGGCTGACGAGTTTCCCGGGTGCCGCGGTCGGTGCCGTCATCGTCGGTGTGATGCAGCAACTCATGATCAAGTTCGGCTCCGTCGGGATACCACTCCCGTGGCTCGATGAGCCGTTCAAACCGTCGCCGGCTCTTGTACCGGTCTCAGTGATCCTGTTGATGGTCGTGGTTCTCCTCGTCCTGCCTCAGGGACTCCTCGGAAGGAAGGAGTAGCATGGAGGCGCTTCATTCCAAGCAGTCCGGCTTCTTCACTCGCCATCGGATGGTGGTTGTCGTCACGGTCGCGGCAATCGTCTTCCCGTTCTTCATTGGCTTCCTCGATGGGCAGTCTCCGGCCGCCGTGATCGCGTCTGAGGGTGGCAACGCCAAATTCCTGATGGGTCTCGCTATCGAGGTCTTCATCCTCGCCCTCTTCGCCCTTTCGTACGACCTCATCCTCGGATTCACCGGTCTGTTCTCGCTCGGACACATGATGTTCTTCGGAGTCGGTGCGTACGGCGCAGGCATCATGCTGAAGTCGCTCGACTGGTCGCTCCCTGCCACGGTGATTGGGGTTATCGTGCTCGGCGTCCTCCAAGCGGTCCTCTTCGGCATCGTCCTCCCCCGCGTCCAGGGGATCACGTTCGCGCTCGTGACTCTTGGTTTCGGAGCGATGTTTTCCGTAGTCATCCAATCCCCCGAATTCAGCGACCACGCCGGCTCCGACGTGGGACTCGCCGGCGCAT
>JAYEIJ010000136.1:0-2332 GCA_034660035.1 Actinomycetota bacterium
CCGTGCACCACGTCACGGGACGTGACCTCCTCGCCCTCGTCGGGTTCGTACTCCTCAACACGCTGTACGAGTTGGGCGCCGACTCGCGATCGGATTGAGCGTCGCAGGTCGCCTGCGAGTGCGCAGGCGCTCAGCCGATCGCCGAGGTCTGGTGCAGGCCCCTGGAGGCCCGTTCGATTCTCACGAGCATCGCGGCTGATGGAGTGACCTTGCCGCTCAGGTAGGTGCTTAGCCGCGATGCGCTGGTCCCCACGATCCGCGCGAACTCGGCGTTCGTGAGCTCCGAACGGGTAACCGCGTCGCGGATCCGCACCGCTACCTCAGATCGATCTGCCTGATCGGCGTCGACACGGGCGCGTTCGATGGCGAGGGCGAACAGCGTGCTCACACCATCGGGCTCGCGATAGGAGAGATACTGCTCGACGCGACGCGCCACCCGTCCCCACGGCGACCGACGCAGCTCGGCGAAGATCGGCTGCCAGTCACGAACCAACCCGCGGTCGATCACTGTGACAAGCCCCTCGTAGGGCCAGGAGTGGACATCATCTGTGAGCGACGCATCGACATTGCGAAACTCGACCGGCATCAGACCACTCCGCCCAGTCGAAGCGCAAGGGTGCGACAGACGTCGACGACATCGTCCCAACGGTGATAGCGCACCGCGAGCCCTTTGTAGCGGGGTAGCTCGTCGATGACCTCGGTGTCCCGTGGCTTCGGATCGGCGAGTGAAATCACCAACGAGGTGAGGACCGATCCCGGCTCACCCGACCGATCCACATAGTAGGCATCGATCTCGGAGAGGATCTCAACGGCGGTGTCGAGGCCAAGATGTTCGGCCAGTGCGACGACGTCGAGGTAGTCGCGGACCACGTTTCGCTGGACGACGAGGAACGCCTTGACGCGCAGCGCCTCGGGTGCGGTGGGAGCCACAACCACTGCCCCTTCGCCCACATCGACCTCACAGGTCTCAAGCGGCCGGGTCCGACGCATCTGTCGGAGGCCGGCCTCGACACCCCAGAGGCGGCCCATGATCGTGAACGGCGGCTTCGAAGCCCGGACCGATGTCGCCCACCCCTCGGTCGCCTCCACGGCCTCCAGCACCGTCTCGTAGCGGTCGACCAGATCAACAAGGACGTGGTCGTGGTCGAAGGAGTCGCTGTGACCAGCGTGGAGCGCCGCAGCCGAGTCTCCGACCAGGACGGCGTCGGGCACGACCTCCTGCAACCGGGCAGCGGATGCCAGAACTCGTCTCAGCGTCGGACTCAACTTCTCCATGCCACTTATCATATCTGATAAGTGCCCTTGCGTTCAGACTGTGCGTGGAATCTCCGCTCGACGAACCCCACTGGACCTCCACCGCGTGCCGGGGGCGAGTTTGAACGGTATGCGATTACCGAGGCACCACCGGAAATCGCACCAGCGGACCACAGCGAAGACGAACCGTGAGGCGGCAAGCCACCGAAGACGCATCGCACGAGATCAAGACCGAACAGGGCCCGACCGAAGCGACGACGAACGAGCCCACAAGAAAACCCTCGGGATATGTGGGTGTCCCAAGGGCCTTCTTCGTAGCGGGGGCAGGACTTGAATCGCATCCGGCCTCGAAGCATCACCCGGAACCGCGCCGAGGAACCACAGCGGACAAGAGCCGCTAGGCGGAGGAAAGCGAAGATGCAGGGCACAAGGTCGGGACCGAGAAGGGCTCGACCGAGGTGAAGATCAATCCTGACGTCGATGGGGCAAACGTCCGGGCGACCTTCGGGTTATGAGAGACCCCACCCGCTGACCTGGCGAAACCCGTGAAACGCCTGCCATGACTGGCTTTTCGCCTCTCAACGTTTCGCGTCGTTTCCCCTTCCATCCCGCCCTCTCGCGGTATGGACGCGGTATGGAGACATCAGATTCGCAGTCGCATTGTCGTTCTCGAGAGGCGAGAAGGAATCACAGTCGTCCGGTGGGAACCTCTCGCACCACCACTCGCCGTGGGCATGACGAGATCGACCGTCGCGAGAACTCCAGCGCGTAATTGTTCCGTTGTCCCACGGTTCCTCTCCACACACTCGAGAGTCTTCAGGAATTCCAGAGCGCTTCAGTTCGTCCCTGGGCGATTCAAGGCTTCGATATGGGCGGCGTCGACGACTGGTGGACCTCACCTGATCTGCGCGCGCTCGTAGCCACTATTCCAGTTTCCTTTGGTTAGCGTTGCCTAAGCTAAGCTTTACAAACAACCTTCGCTTAACGAGTTGGGAGCCGAAGGATGGCCGAGTACGTACGGAGACAATGGGAGCCTCGGTTCGAGGGGATGACTCGCGGCGACCGGCGGGGTTGCAGC
>JAYEIJ010000137.1:0-2329 GCA_034660035.1 Actinomycetota bacterium
CGCCGACGCCGAGGAGCAGCGACAGCTCATCGTCGGCCGACACCTTGAGCGTGCGGCGCAGAGCGGTCAGCCGCCGACCTTCCGGCAGCAGCCCGACGAAGAACGGGGGAAGCTGTCGCGCCGGAGCAACCACAGGCATGGTCGTCACCGGCAACGTGAACGCAACCGCCTCGCCTCCGTAGCCCTCGACGTAACGGAACTCGACGCGATCCTCGAACCGCTCCAACGTTGCGGCCAAGACTCCGGCCTTGTAGACGTCAGCGAACATCGACCACCTCGAGTGTGAGGCCGATCGCAGCCAACACCGCCAGGAGCCCGTCCATCCGAACGGTCGGCTTGCCCCGTTCGATGTCGGACACGAGCTTGCGTGAGACACCGGCGAGATCCGCAACCGTCTGCTGATCGACGCGCAGCGCCTTGCGGCGCTGCCTCACGAGCGCACCGACCTCGTCCATGTAACCGCTCGGTTTCATGGACTCCATCGTACCGGCAACGAACATGATGTCAAGGCATGTGTCACCGACCGGTTACATTGGTGTGCCTATTCGGCCCGGAAGCGCCCTGTAGGCACGAGGTGTAACCATTCGGTTACGGCTAGACGGTGAGCGGGCGATGCGCCCGTCCAGCGCGATGATATCCTGAATGTCCACATAGACGCGGGCGTAGCGGAAGCCGGCGGTGCGCCCGTCTGGCGTTGCCGACCTTCCGAGCGAGTCGGTGAAACATCTCGCTCATCTCGGATGCCCTCAGCACTCCCCCACACAACCTGCAAAACGCCGGGGCGGTGTTGGATAATCGTCGAGCCAGGGAGACTGCCCTGCGCTCCGCCCGACCCGCCGATCCCATCACGTGAACGGCCAGGGATCCTTTCGGAGCGCCAGGGCGACCGTTGTCGCTGTGTCGAGGCGCTCCGGAGCCGGGAGGCCACGCACGACTGCTGTGCGCATCTCGTTGAGCCGCACCGCCCACTTCTCCATCGCCGAGGGGTAGAGGTGTCCGTACGTGTCCATCGTCACGATGATCGAGGAGTGTCCGAGGTGCTCCTGGATCACCTTCGGGTGAGCACCTTCGGCGATGAGGAGCGACGCACACGTGTGCCGCAAATCGTGCATCCTGACGGCATCAGGAACGCCCGCAGCCCGGACCGCCGGCAGCCAGACGCGACGGCGGAAGTTGCTGTGGCGAAGCGGCCTACCCCTCGCCGAGAGGAAGACGAGTCCGCGGGGGTCGCTCGGGCCGCGCAGGATGAGATGCTCTGCGAGTTCTCTCCGTACGAACGCAGGGAGGACGACCGTGCGACGGTCGTAGGTCTTGGTTGAACCGAAGTGGTTGACACCGCCCACTTCGGCGAGCGATGCCACCACTCTGATGTGGGAACGATTCAGATCGACACGATGACGCCGCAGCGCGGCAACCTCACCCCACCGCAGGCCACCGTAGGCGAGGATGAACACCAGGACCCGGTACGGCTCGTCGATGGCGTCGGCGAGAGCCTCAACCTGTGCAGCGGTCAAGAAGATCGCCTCGGCCGGCAGAACCCGGGGCAGCTTGACGCCGCTGGCAGGATTCTTCGCCAGGACGCCCGACTCGACTGCAGACGCCAGCGCCATCGACAACACGCGGTGAGCCTGCCGGATCCGGGCAGGGCTCAACCCCGACGCGTCGAGATCCGCAACCCACTGCCTCACCATCAACCGATCGATCCGGGCGAGGGGAATGTCACCGAACCGGGGAACCACGTGGCACCGCAGCAGCGACTCGTAGCCGTGACGCGACTTCGGCTTGAGATGGACGTTCGTCGCCATCCATCGCTCGGCCCACTCGCTGAATCGGGTCTTGCCGAGCGCCGGGTCGAGCCACAGGCCTCGCAGCTTGTCGGCCTCGACCGTGGAGAGGTAGCGCTGGGCGTCGCCTTTGCGGGCGAAGGTTCGTGCCCGTTCCCGGCCGTCCGGCCCGCGATAGCGGGCCTGCCAACGACCGGGTCCACGTTTGCGTATGTGCCCCATCCAGGCATCTCCCCGACGACTGTGTGCAACGTATCGCCCGGCAGTGACAGATCCCTCCTCTCCATCAGGCGCGTCATCACAGCGACCCATGCAGCGCTCAGTGAACGACGCGCGGAGAGTGACGCGAACACTGCATCCCTGTGATGGCCGTCCCCCACCTAGGTGTGCTCCTCGGGGACGTTGTCGCTACCGGGGTTGTTCGAGCATGCCGAGGCCCCGCAGGTGGGCGACGAGGTGCGCCCGGGTGTCATCGACGGGGCCGTCGGTCGAGAACTCCCCGAAGAGGTGGGCGACGTCGGGAGGTGGGGCTTCGAACTCGCGGC
>JAYEIJ010000138.1:0-9570 GCA_034660035.1 Actinomycetota bacterium
GCGAACTCGTCATCGGTGAGCGCACCGGAGTCCTTCAGCTTCGCCAACTTCTCCAACTCGTCCGCCGTGCCGCCACCACTGCCGGCGACGTCACGGATGTAGGCGTTCTGCGCCTTCTGCACCTTGGCTGCGTGCTCAACGGAACGCTCCTGCATCTTGCCGCCCTGGGCGATCAGATACACGAGGACACCGAGCATCGGTAGGAAGATGATGAAGATGGTCCATCCGGCCTTCGCCCAGCCGGACTGGTCGCTACGAAACACGTCGACGAAGACGGTGATGAGGAGCCAGATCCAGATCACGAAGAGGAAGAACATCAGCATCCACCAGAACATGTTCAGGATTGGATAGGAAGCAAACAGCGGCACGGAGACCTCTTTCTTTGTTGATGACCGGTTGCAGCGATCGACCCCGCGAGAAAACAGTTCCCGCGGGCATCGCCCGTAGCAGGAAGCCTAACGGTCTAGGTTCTCTTTGGTATCCCTTAGAAGGATTCCTCCGGCAGGTCCATGAGGCCACCATCTTCGGTCTCGGCAAGGGTTCTACGCAGGTGCGCCTTTGGGAGCACCGTCTGCGCGAAGTACCGGGCCGTGGCCACCTTGCCTTCGTAGAACGCCCGGTCGGCGTCGCTCGCTTCGGGCAACGCCTCGAGGGCGATGTCCGCGTGACGGATCAGCAACCAGCCGATGACCACCTCCGCGAGACTCTCGAGCAGCGAGGTCGTATGGAGGCCCGTCTTGTAGATCTCCGGTGGATCCTGCATCGCACCCATCGAGTAGCCGACGAGCGCTCCAACGTGCATCTGAAGATCTTCGAGCGCCTTCCCGAGCAGCTCACGCTCGACCGCCAACTCTTCAGATCCGCCCTTGACCGTCTCGAGAATGTCCTGCCCGAGACGCATCAGCGTCGCACCCTGATCCCTGGCGATCTTCCGGAAGAACAGGTCGAGGCCCTGGATCGCGGTCGTCCCTTCGTAGATCGTGTCGATCTTCGCGTCGCGGATGTACTGCTCCATCGGGTAGTCGCGGGAGTAGCCGGAGCCACCGAGGACCTGCAGCGACTGGGCCAGCAGTTCGTACGCCTTCTCGGATGAATACCCCTTCACCAGTGGAAGAAGTAGATCGTTGAGTTTCGCCCAGTACGGCTCTTCGGGATGGAGGTGGGCCATGTCGAGCACCCACGCCGCATAGATGACCATCGCCCGCATCCCCTCAGCGTGCACCTTCTGTGTCATCAACATGCGACGGACCGCGGGATGGTGGATGATCGTCACCCGCGGCGCCGCCTTGTTACGGCTCTCGGTGAGGTCGGCCGACTGGACCCGCTCCTGGGCGTACTCGAGTGCGTTCAGATATCCCGTCGACAGTGTCGCCGCGGCCTTGACCCCGATCGACATGCGAGCGTCCTCGATGATGAGGAACATCTGCCGGATTCCTTCGTGCACGTCGCCAACGAGATAGCCAACGGCGGGTTCGTCCATGCCGAAGGTCAACTCGCACGTCGTCGATCCGCGAATCCCCATCTTGTCCTCGAGGGCCGTCGTGACGACGCCGTTGCGTTCGCCGGGAGATCCATCCTCGTTGAGGTGATACTTCGGGACGATGAACATCGAGAGGCCCTTCGTCCCGACCTCGGCACCGGGCCGCCTGGCGAGGACGAGGTGGATGATGTTCTCGTAGTAGTCATTGTCGCCGGAGGTGATGAATCGCTTCACACCCTCGATGTGCCACTTGTCGCCTTCGACGTGAACAGCCTTCGTGATCCCGGCCCCGACATCGGAGCCCGCATCGGCCTCGGTGAGCACCATCGTGGCGCCCCAGTTCCGTTCGACCATCGGTATAGCGAACCGCTCGACCTGCTCAGGGGTACCGACCGCTTCGATGACCCTCGCCATCAGGCCCCCGATGGGATAGAGGGAGATCGCTGCATTCGCCCCGGCGAACAGCTCCGCGGAGGCCCACCGGAGTGTCTCCGGCGCTCCGAAACCGCCCAGACTCTGAGGAACACCGACGAGATGCCAGCCTCCGTCATGGAGCGCATCGAGGCTCTTCTTGACGCCGGCCGGAAGTTCAACGACTCCATCGACGAGCTTCAGCTTGGTGCGGTCGGCCTCGACGAAACTCTCGGCGAAGTCCTCGGTAGCGAGGCGATCGACCTCTCGCAGCATGTCCAGGGCAGTGTCGTGATCGATCTCTTCGAACGGGCCTTGCCCGAGATACTCATCGACCCCGTAGGCCTCGAACAGATTGAACTGAAGGTCCCGAAGGTTGCTCTTGTAGTGGCTCATTGATCACTCCCCGGCTGGTGTCGTCATCGTGTTCCTGGCGACGAACGAAACCGGGGGCGGACCACCGGTCGTCCGGTTTTTTGAGTATACACTCCATTTTGGAGTGCTCGCTCAAGATTGGAGTATCCTCGTCCGCAGAGGAGGCACGCGATGGCCCGCTATCAAGCAGGGATCAGGACCGAGACGAAGATTCTCGAGGCCACGCGCGAGCTTCTGGCGGAGGGCGGTCTCGATGCGGCGACGCTCAAGGCGATCTGCGACCGGGCCGGTGTGCAGGCGGGTTCCTTCTACAACATCTTCCCGACCAAGGAACAGGCGATCATGCAGGTCGCGAGGGATGCGATCCAGGCGGTCGACCCCGATCCCGAGCATTCCGGCACGGACACGCTCGACGACCTCGTCGACGCCTACATCCGATTCGTCACCGATCAGTCCGATCTCGCCCGTGTCTATCTGCAGCTTGCCGTCTCCGGTGGCAGCGATGCTTCGGTCGCCCGCCGGTTCCTCCGGCATCACGTCCGGCGGGTGGAACGCTTCGCCGCGGCCATGCTGCGCGGCTCGGAAGCCTCCTCGCCCGAGGATTCGATGGCGAGGGCCGAGGTGCTGCTCGGAGCCCTCGACGGACTGGCGTTCCGGTGGGTGCTGGACCGATCGTTCGATTTCACCGGCCACGCCAGGTTCGCCGTCGCTCAGTGTCGGCGATAGATCCGCGCCGGCGGTCGTGATGTGATGACCGGGGACCGACGCGCGCGGTCGCCGTAGCATCAGGATCAGCACCCGACCCTCGAAGACTTGGAGCATCCGTGGAGTTCGCCATCCAGACCGCAGGCCTGTACGAGGACGTCCTCGAAGCAGCCCGGTTCTCCGAGCAACGGGGACTGCCGGCGATCGCTCTCCCCGACCACTATCTGATGGCTCTCGACGAGGAGGCGGCCAAGACCAGACCGGCCCCGGATGCCCTCATCCAACTCGCCGGCTTGGCTCGCGACACCAAGGACCTCGAACTCGTCGTCCTCGTCTCTCCGATCACGTTCCGACATCCCGCCGTTCTCGCGAAGACCGCCATCACGATCGACCGGATGTCCGGGGGTCGATTCACGCTCGGGATCGGAACAGGCTGGATGGACCGGGAACACGAGGTGTTCGGGTTCGCCTACCCGCCGATGTCGGAGCGGTTCGACATGCTCGAAGAGGCGCTTGGGTATGTTCGAGCTGCCCTCTCGGAGAATCCCATCGGCTACGCAGGGGAGCACTACACGCTCGAACCGTTCCCGATCTCGCCGCGTCCCACCGGGACGGTCAAGCTCCTCGTTGGAGGTGTCGGCGCCACGAAGACACCCCGACTGGCCGGTCTCTACGCCGACGAGTTCAACGTCTACCCGGGAAACGACCTCGCCGGTCGGATCGACCGGGCTCTGGAGGCTTCGGCGGCGGCGGGTCGCGATCCGAATTCCCTCCTGCTGTCGAGTGCAGGCCAGGTCGTCGGCGCCGCCTCGGAAACAGACCTCGAGACCGAACTCGACGCCCTTGCCGTAGAGATGGGGTTGCCCAGAGCCCGGCTTGCCGAAGAGCTCGAGAAGAGAGGCACGCCCGTAGGCACCTACGACCAACTTCTCGAGCAGTTCGCCGAGATGGAGAGACTCGGCATCACTCGCTTCTACCTCCAGGGTGGCTACGACGCCGAGGCAACACCGCTGCTCCTCGATGCGGTGGGGGGCTGGGCGAGGTAGCGTAGGTTCCGTGAACGACACGCTGCTCGACATCGGGGGACCCGTCCGAATCACCGACTACGGCGGGGATGGATCGCTCCTCCTTCTCATCCACGGTCTCGGTGGCTCAACCGAGAACTGGGATGTCACCGGACCCGACCTCTCCGATTCGGGTCATGCGGTTGCGATCGACCTTGTCGGTTTCGGTGAGTCCGTTCCCGGAGACCGCAGGCCAAGCGTTGAAGACAACGCACGTCTCGTCGCCGAAGTGATCCAACTACTCGGATACGAGAACGCCACGCTGATCGGCAACTCCATGGGCGGCCTCATCTCCCTCGTCGCCGCCGCCGAGCACGCCCATCGCGTTGAACGGATCGTGCTCGTCAACCCTGCGCTGCCTGTGAGTCGCAGGCATCCTCCCGATTTCGAGGTTCTGACGAAACTCCTCGGCCCCCTCGTTCCCGGCATCGGAGTGCCGGCGTTCAAGGCCTACCGGGCCACTCACTCGCCGGAAGAGGAGACGACCGAAACGCTGAAGATGACCACCGCCGATCCATCGACCGTGTCGGATTGGGCGAAAGAACGACTCACCGAAGCAAACCGGCGCAGGCGTGGCCAGGATTGGGTGATTCCTGCGTTCCTCGAAGCCGATCGGTCGATCGCTCGTTACGTCTTGCGCCCTCGGCGGTATCGCAAGCTCATCCACCGGGTCGGCGCTCCGACGCTTCTCATTCACGGCACCGAGGATCGACTCGTGGCGGTCGACTCCGCTCGATGGGCGGCAGCCGAGCGACCCTGCTGGGAGTACGCGGAGATGGACGGGGTCGGGCACGTCCCGATGCTTGAAGCAGCCGACCGGTTCGTGTCCATCGTCAGCGAGTGGCTCGCTGAGTAACGATCAGCTTTCGATCGGGTAGCCCTGCTCGTACCAGTTGACGATTCCACCTTCGATCTCATAGACCTCGACGAAGCCGAGTTCCTTCATCGTCTTGACGGCCTCGGATGTTCGGTTGCCGGTCCGGCAGTACATGACGTAGGGCACATCCTTGTCGAGCGTGTCGAGTTGGTCGGCGAAATCATCGGCATAGAAATCAACCATGATCGCGTCGGCAAGACGAGCCTCGTTGAACTCCTCGAGGGTGCGGATGTCGAGAATGACCAGGTCGGCGGGGTCGTCCGCTATCACCTGGGCGGCGGCCGCAGGGGACACCAACTCGATGCTCTGCGTGGCGGTACTCGACGAGCAAGCCGTCAAGAGAACCGACAGCGCAAGCACGACAACGAATACTGCTCTGGTGGTTGCTGATCTCGTCATGATCTATCTCCCTACGTCAACTGCATGAACAGTTTCTCGAGCCGCTGCGGGTCGTAGCCCTCTAGTGCGGCCTGCTCCGGGTTGGTGGCGCACATCGCCATCGTCACTGCGAAGTACTTGTAGCCGGCGTGTTCAAGCGCCCTCATCGAAGCAGAGAACTGGGTGATGACGTCGGAGCAGTCACGCCCCTCTTCGAGCATCCCCTGGATTCCACGGATCTGCCCCTCGACGCGGCGCAGCCTCGTCAGGATGTCGTGGACCTCGGTCTCTTCCAACTGCATGGGGCGAGCATATACCCCCACGGGGTATATGGACGATGTGGCCCGCCATCCAACCGCAAGAATCCGGGAATTGATACAAGACGACTCAGGTTATGATATCCGTAACGACTCAAACACATGGCTCGCTCTGCGCGGGCTCAGCGAAACGAAGGAGCACCCCGTATGGGACGCGCCGTAGGCATCGACCTCGGAACCACCAACTCTGTCATCTCGACTCTCGAAGGCGGAGAACCCAAGATCATCAGCAATGCTGAGGGACACCGCACAACCCCGTCGGTCGTGGCGTTCGCCAAGAACGGCGAAGTTCTCGTCGGCGACCAGGCCAAGCGCCAGGCGATCACCAACCCGGACCGTACGGTTCGCTCGGTCAAGCGACACATGGGATCCGACTGGAGCGTCGAGGTCGACGGCAAGGCATACTCCTCACAGGAGATCGCAGCCCGCATC
This sequence comes from Actinomycetota bacterium, assembly GCA_034660035.1. Classification (GTDB taxonomy): domain Bacteria; phylum Actinomycetota; class Acidimicrobiia; order Spongiisociales; family UBA5794; genus JAHEEL01. The sequence continues at coordinate 6,040 of JAYEIJ010000138.1, forward strand.
CTCATGAAGCTCAAGCGGGATGCTGAGGCCTTCCTCGGTGAACCCGTCACCGAAGCCGTGATCACCGTCCCCGCCTACTTCGGGGACGCCCAGCGTCAGGCCACCAAGGAGGCCGGTCAGATCGCCGGTCTCGAGGTGCTCCGCATCATCAACGAGCCGACCGCTGCCGCCCTGGCGTACGGGCTTGACAAGGACGAGGCCGATGACCACCTCATCCTCGTCTTCGACCTCGGCGGTGGAACGTTCGACGTTTCGGTTCTCGAGATCGGCGAAGGCGTCTTCGAGGTCAAGTCGACGCACGGTGACATGAAACTCGGCGGCGACGATTGGGACGACGTGATCATCGACTGGCTCGTCAAGGGATTCAAGAGCGACAACGGCGTCGACCTCTCGAACGACGCAATGGCGATGACACGCCTCAAGGAAGCGGCAGAGAAGGCCAAGATCGAGTTGTCGTCGGTCATGGAGACTGAGATCAACCTTCCGTTCATCACAGCGACGAATGAGGGGCCGATCCACCTCCTCCGCACGCTCACCCGCTCGGAACTCGAGCAGATGACGACCGATCTTGTGGAGCGGACCCGCATGCCGTTCGAGGAAGCACTCAAGGATGCCGGCGTGACGATGAAGGACATCGATCACGTCATCCTCGTCGGTGGTTCGACCCGGGCCCCGTCGGTTCAGAAACTCGTTCAGGAACTCGCAGGCAAGGAACCGAACAAGGGCGTCAACCCCGACGAGGTCGTCGCCGACGGAGCCGCGCTCCAGGCGGGCGTTCTCACCGGTGACGTGAAGGGAATCCTCCTTCTCGATGTCACGCCACTGACACTCGGTGTCGAAACCGAGGGCGGTATGTCGACGAAGATGATCGAGCGCAACACGACGATCCCGACCCGACGCTCCGAGATCTTCACGACGGCGGCCGATAGCCAGCCGGAGGTCGAGATCCACGTCCTCCAGGGTGAGCGCCCCATGGCCAACGACAACAAGAGCCTCGGACGCTTCAAGCTGCCCGGCATCGCTCCGGCCCCCCGTGGTGTCCCCCAGATCGAGGTGACCTTCGACATCGACGCCAACGGCATCGTCTCGGTATCGGCCAAGGACCTCGGCACCGGCAAGACCCAGCAGGTGACGATCACCGGCGGCACCGCCCTTTCCGATGACGACATCGACCAGATGGTCAAGGACGCCGAGGCACACGCCAAGGACGACGCCGAGCGCAAGGAAGCGGTCGAAGCCCGCAACCAGGCCGACCACACGGTTTATCAGATCGACAAGCAACTCGCCGAGCACGGCGACAAGCTGACCGATGATGAGCGCAAGCCGCTTGACGACAAGGTCGCCGAGATTCGCACCCTGCTCGCCAACGAAAGCACGGACGCGGAGACGCTGAAGAACGCCACGAACGAACTCCTGACGTCTTCGCAGATCCTCGGTGAGAAGATCTATGCGGCATCCGCGGCGGAGAGCGCTGCGGCCGAAGCAGACGAAGCACCCTCTGATGACGACGAGGTCGTCGAAGCCGAGGTGGTGGAGGACGATGAGGCCTGAGGAGACACAAGACACAAGACACAAGACACAGGACACAGGCCCTGTCCCCCCTGCCGACGTGGCTTCCTCCCCCTCGGGGGGAGGTGGTGGCGGCGATGCCGCCGACGGAGGGGGTCAGACGGTTCCGCTCGAGGATTCGCAGCGTCAGGAACTCGTCATCGTTGAGCCCGAGGCTGGGCCGACGGCTCATGATCTTGGGCTCGAACTTCCGGACGATCCGGATGAAGCTCAGGCGCTACTACTTCGCGAGTTGGATGAAGCTCGCCAGGAGGCCGGCGAGCATCTTGAGATGCTCCAGCGCGTCGCTGCCGACTTCGACAACTTCCGCCGACGGGTCGAACGCGACCAGGCGGAGAACGTCGAGCGGGCATCCCAACGCGTTATCGAGAGCCTCCTCCCGACACTCGACGCCTTCGATGCAGCAACAGCGTTCGAGCCGCAGAGTCCTTCCGAGGAGAAGATCCGGGAGGGGATGGTGTCAACCCGGAACCAACTCCTCGAGACGCTCGCCCGAGAGAGCTTCGAACCGATCGCTGCCGCCGGTGAAGTATTCGATCCGAAGGTCCACGAAGCAGTGTCCGGCCCAGGCGAAGGCAACGGCGACCTGATCGTCGGCACAGAACTGCGTCGCGGCTACGTCATGCGCGGGCGGGTGATCCGTCCGTCGCTTGTCATGGTGGAACATGCGTAAGGAATGGCTGGAGAAGGACTACTACGCCACTCTCGGAGTCTCCAAGAGCGCCTCTGAGAAGGAGATCAAGAAGGCGTATCGGAAACTCGCGCGCGAGTTCCATCCGGACAACAATCCCGACGACGCCGTCGCCGAGGCTCGCTTCAAGGAAGTCAACGAGGCGTACGACACGCTCGCCGACGAGGAGGAGCGCAAGGAGTACGACCACGTCCGGGAGATGGGCTACTTCGTGGGAGACCAGGGTGGCCACCAGCAGTACGTGCGGGTCGAAGACCTCTTCGGCGGCGGCGCGGGCGGAGGCGGAGGTGGCGGGTTCCAGGACCTCCTGGGCGGACTCGGCGACCTCTTCGGGCAAGGAGGCCGGCGCCCGCAACCGAGACCGATGGCGGGCCAGGATCTACAGGCCGATCTCTCTCTCACCTTCCACGAGGCGCTCGCCGGTCCCACGAAGACGATCGGCGTCAACGGCAGGAACGTCAAGGTCAAAGTGCCCCGGGGCATCGCAGACGGCACCAAGGTGCGTCTGAAAGGGAAAGGTGGGCCGGGCGCCAACGGTGGCCCGGCCGGCGATCTCTTCGTGCGGGTGCACGTGGCCCCCCACCCGATCTTCGGACGCTTGGGGAAGCGCGATCTCACGATCGACGTGCCGGTCACGTTCGCAGAGGCCGCTCTCGGAGCGGTGATCCAGATCCCGACGCTCGATGGAGATACCAAGATCCGCGTCCCCGCAGGAACACAGGGCGGCACGACGATGAAGGTGTCGGGGAAGGGCGTCGAGGCCTCGAAGGGAACCGGCGATCTGCTCGTCACTCTCACGGTGACCGTGCCGACCGACCTCTCCGATACGGAACGGGAGTTGCTCGAGACGTTGCGCGACGACGACTCATCCGGGAACCCGCGCGAGCACCTGGGGGTGTGACATGAGCAAGCAGGAAGACGCCGTCTACATCATCTCCGTCGCCGCAGAACTCTCCGGTATGCATCCACAAACGCTGCGCATCTACGAACGTCGTGGCCTCATCGCCCCGTATCGCACACCGGGAGGTACGCGGCGCTACTCGCAGGCCGACATCGATCGGCTCCTCCTGATTCAGGAGTTGACGAACGCCGGCGTGAACCTCGAAGGGGTCCGCCGGATCATGAACCTCGAGAACGAGAACGCCCGCCTCCGGAACCAGGTCGTTCGTCTCAGACGCCTGCTGGAGGACTCCGATGCCCGCTTTGTCGGCGATCCGGAGCGACGCACCGTCATCAAGATGGGCGTCGTGACGCGAAGGAATCTGCCGGAC
>JAYEIJ010000139.1:0-29257 GCA_034660035.1 Actinomycetota bacterium
GAGACTTCAACGCGGATGCGACCGGCGGCCACTCGGTGATCACGAACGCCGAGACCGGTGCCACAGGCGGCGGTGTCGCCGTCGCCGGAGCGTTCGGGGTCACGGTCGCGAACACCTCACGCCGGGTCTTCCTCGAGTCCGGTCCCACTTTCACGATCGACGGTTCGCTCGGCATGTCGGCCCGGGGTCCCCCGGCCGACACCTCAGTCACAACGACAGCGAAGGGCAGCTCGAATGGGGCCTCCTCGGCAGCGGTTGGTGTGGCTCTGGCGTTGACGATTGCGAACCACTCGGTCGATGCGATCACCTTGCGTGACGTATCCGCGGGTGGTTCTTTCACGCTCGAGGCGGTCGGCCAATCAGCATCGTCAGCGGACGCAACAGCATCCGCGGCGGGCGCTCCCGGTGAAGGTGAACCTGGATCGCCTTCGGCTCCCGCCACCGACGGTTCCGGTGGTGGCGGCGTCAACGAACAGATCGACGCCGAGCGGCAATACGCCAACGACACCGCCGATGACAACAGCGTCGGCGGATCAGAGTCCAACGCAGAGTCGCCCGACGCCGGGGACTCATCCGGCACGACGATCAGCGTCGCTGCGGCCATCAGCATCAACATCGTGAAGTCGACCTCCTCGGCGACCATCGGTGACGGTGTGTCGGTTGGGTCTGGTGGGGTGTTGACGGTGCGGTCGTCTGCGGATACGGATGCGTCTGCTGCTGCTTCGGGTGCTGCGTCTGATGCTGGGTCTGCTGGTGTTGGTGTGGGTGTTGCGATCAATGTGGCGAACGTGTCGAATAGGGCGTCGACGGGTGCTTTGACGACGGTCACCGCCGGGGATCTGGTTGTTGAGGCTGTGATGACGGCTGATGGGACGCATACGTTTGGTGCTGATGCTGAGGCTGGTGCTGGTGGCGGCGATGTGGGTGTTGCTGGTGCGTTTGCGTTGAATATCGGGAATGTGTCGACGTTGGCTGAGGTCCCGGCGACGTCGTCGGTGACCCTGACGGCGTCTGATGTGACGGTGACCGCTGTGTCGAAGTCGTCGTCTGTTGTGAAGGCGTTGCCTGCTGAAGATGGTGGGACGGGTGAGACGTTTGGTGTGGGTGCTTCGATTGGTTTGAACTTGGTCACGGATTCCACGACTGCTCGGATCATGGGCACGGTTACGGGTGCGCACGATGTGTCTGTTACGGCTTCGACGGAGAATGCTGCTACGACGGAGGCCAAGAACGGCGCTTCGGGTGGTGGCGTGTCGATTGCTGCTGGGATTGGTGTCACGATCTCGAATGTGGCCACAACGGCGAAGATCGGACCGGGTGCTGGTTTGACAGCGTCGGGTGACGTTGAGATGGCTGGGTCTCAGACGGCGTCGGCATCGACAACGACGTCGGGTGCAACATCGACAACGGGGTCTGCTGCGGTTGGTGTGGCTCTTGCGTTGACGATTTCGAACCACGCCGTGTCGGCAACAACGTTGCGTGATATCGCTGCAACGGGTGCTGTCACTATCGAAGCACTCGGGTCGTCGGTGTCGTTGTCGGATGCGTCTGCGTCTGCTGCCGGAGCTCCTGGTGAGGATTCTCCTGATGCTCCTGCTGATGATGTGAATGGTCAGGTTGCTCAGGAACGCACGGGTGCCGATTCTCAGGCCGCGGCCAATGGTGGTTCCGATTCGTCGTCGTCTGCGGATACGCCGGCTGCTGAGGATTCTTCTGGTTCGGGTGTGAGTGTTGCTGCTGCTGTTGGGATCACGATTGCGAATACGTCGTCGTCTGCTTCGGTGGGTGATGGTGTGTCGGTTGGGTCTGGTGGGGTGTTGACGGTGCGGTCGTCTGCGGATACGGATGCGTCTGCTGCTGCTTCGGGTGCTGCGTCTGATGCTGGGTCTGCTGGTGTTGGTGTGGGTGTTGCGATCAATGTGGCGAACGTGTCGAATAGGGCGTCGACGGGTGCTTTGACGACGGTCACCGCCGGGGATCTGGTTGTTGAGGCTGTGATGACGGCTGATGGGACGCATACGTTTGGTGCTGATGCTGAGGCTGGTGCTGGTGGCGGCGATGTGGGTGTTGCTGGTGCGTTTGCGTTGAATATCGGGAATGTGTCGACGTTGGCTGAGGTCCCGGCGACGTCGTCGGTGACCCTGACGGCGTCTGATGTGACGGTGACCGCTGTGTCGAAGTCGTCGTCTGTTGTGAAGGCGTTGCCTGCTGAAGATGGTGGGACGGGTGAGACGTTTGGTGTGGGTGCTTCGATTGGTTTGAACTTGGTCACGGATTCCACGACTGCTCGGATCATGGGCACGGTTACGGGTGCGCACGATGTGTCTGTTACGGCTTCGACGGAGAATGCTGCTACGACGGAGGCCAAGAACGGCGCTTCGGGTGGTGGCGTGTCGATTGCTGCTGGGATTGGTGTCACGATCTCGAATGTGGCCACAACGGCGAAGATCGGACCGGGTGCTGGTTTGACAGCGTCGGGTGACGTTGAGATGGCTGGGTCTCAGACGGCGTCGGCATCGACAACGACGTCGGGTGCAACATCGACAACGGGGTCTGCTGCGGTTGGTGTGGCTCTTGCGTTGACGATTTCGAACCACGCCGTGTCGGCAACAACGTTGCGTGATATCGCTGCAACGGGTGCTGTCACTATCGAAGCACTCGGGTCGTCGGTGTCGTTGTCGGATGCGTCTGCGTCTGCTGCCGGAGCTCCTGGTGAGGGCGAAGAGGGTTCGGCCGATTCGGGAGCTGATACAGACGGTGATGGTTCGTCTGACATCAACGATCAAGTTTTGCGCGAACGTGATCAGGCTGACTCTCAGGCTACGGATAATGGTGGCGACGGGTCCGGTTCAACAGACACCCCCGCTGCTGAGTCCTCATCCGGGCCGATCACGGTTGCGGCTGCGATTGGGATCACGGTTGCTTCGACGAGTTCGATGGCGTGGATCCCTGTTGGTGTGTCGATCACGTCGGGTGGGGTGTTGACGGTCCGGTCGTCTGCGAACACGGATGCGTCTGCTGCTGCGTCTGGTGCTGCGTCTGAGGGTGGGTCTGCTTCAGTTGGTTTGGCGGTTGCGATCAACCTGGCGAATGTGACGAACACGGCGTATGTGGCCGGCACTGTGGAATCCAAGGGGCTTGTGGTTGAAGCTGTGATGACGGATGTGGCAGGGGATACGACCCATACGTTTGGTGCAACAGCGGTATCGGGTGCCTCCGGCACCGGAGTCTCTGTTGCTCTGTCCCTTGCTCTCAACATCGTGAATCTTGATACGACAGCCGAGTTGGTGACGGGTTCATCGTCGACAGTGTCTGGTGGCGGCGATGTCACAATCAAGGCTGAGTCTGTCGGCGTATCAGTGGCGTCTGCTACTCCGTCTGATCCGGTTTCCGGCGGTTCGGTTGGTGTCGGGGCATCGGTGGCACTCAGCATCGTGAACGACACCGCAAGGGCCGGCATCGAAGGCGGCGCCGATCTGAACATCCCTCCCCTTGATCCAGTAGGCAACGTCACCGTCCTTTCACTCGGCGGGCACAACGTGACCACGACCGCTGAAGCCGGCGCAGGATCGACCGGTGTCACCGTGGTTCCAGCCATCGCAGTCGCTATCTCGAACGTGACGCGTGAAGCCGTGATCGCCAATGACGGTGCCGATGGCGCATTGACGCTCACAGGAGCGCTGGTGATCGCTAGCCGCGCCCCACCGTCTCAGAACCTCGTCATAACGACTGCAAAGGGTTCAGCAGAGTCATCAGGATCGGCCGCGATCGGTATCGCTCTTGCACTCAGCCTTGGCACTCACACGGTCACCGCACGACTCGAGCGGAGTGTCACTGCCAGCAGCAGCATCACGATCGAGGCCATCGGGATCTCGCGGGTGATCAGTGACGCAACCGCAGCTGCAGAGGGCGCCCCAGGCGAGGGCGAAGAAGGGGCTCCCGACGATGGGGGAACACCGCCAGAAGACGGCGTCGATCAGCAGGTCGCCGGAGAACGCGGCCACGCTGATGGTGTTGCGACGGACAATGGTGGCGCTGATTCCGGGTCGACGAGCACTCCCTCAGCCTCGACTTCCTCCGGCCCGATCTCCGTTGCTGCGGCCATTGCGGTAACCATCGCCACGAGTTCATCGGTTGCCTCTATCGCAGACGGGCTCGCGGTTTCATCCAGCGGAGCAGTCATCATCCGCTCATCGGCCAACAGCGACGGCAAGGCGCTCGCCAACGGCCAAGCCAAGACAAAGGGTGGAAGCGCAGGAATCGCGGCCGCAGTCGCTATCAACCTCCTCACTGCCAACAACCAGGCGACCACAGGCGACACGACGATCACATCGAACGGTCTCGTTGTCGAGGCGCTCATGACCAGTTCGGACACAGACGAGGTTCGTCGCTGGGATGGAGACAAGTGGGTACTCGTCGAGAGTGGAACGACCCTCCCGACGACATCGCTGTGGCAGTACGAGAAACCAGGTCTCTCCGAGGATGCGCAGAACAACGAAGATCCGATGTGGGAACAGGTTCCATCCGGCGACAGCCTTCCGGCATCCGCAGACGAAACCGACGATGTCTTCAAGCTGACCGAGATGGACGGCACGGATGCTCCCGGCCTCTACAAGTGGGACGGTGCGGCATGGGTCGCACTCACCCCCGCCGAGGTCTCAGCCATCGAGGATGGCGACGAATTCCCCGAAGGGACGCTCGGCTTCGACATCCCGCTGATCGGTGATCCAGGAGAACCGGACGACAATGATCTCTTCCTTCTCACCCCGACCGACGGAGCCTTCTTCCACTTGACCGAAGAAGACGGATCGAACATGCCCGGCGTCTACAAGTGGAACGGTGGGACTAACACCTGGGACCCCGAGCAATCGGAACCGTTCGCCGACGGCGCCTTCCTACCCGACTCACCTGCCACCGATGACTTCTTCAGGCTGTTCGAGCACGAAGCCGTTGCAACGACCGTTGCCGGCGCGGGCAGCGACAAGGTCGGCGTTGGCGGTGCGGTCTCGGTCAACATCAGCGACGTCACCACAACGGCGACCGTTCCGACCGGAGCAACCGTCAATGCTGGAACCGGCGATTCCAACATCGAGGCCCAGAGCAACAACCGTGAACTGGCATCTGCTGCCGCCAACGTCAAGGGTGGCAAGGCCGGCATCGGCGTCGGCGTGGCCATCAACATCCTCACACCGATCACGACCGCTGAGGTGCAAGACGGGGTGATCTTCTCTGGAAGCGCAGCACTGACGATCAAGGCAACGGCTCGTCAGGAGACATCAGCCAGTGGCTCGGCGGGAGCTGAATCATCGAAGGGCATAGCCGTGAGCCCAGCCGTCGGCCTCACCATCTCTGATGCCGCCACCACCGCACGCCTGGGAACGGGAAGCGCAACCGTTGCAACGGGAGCAGTGCTCATCCAGGCCAACTACACGACGTTCTCGGATGTGATGGCCGACGCCAAGGCAGGCGGCAAGAACGTGGCAGTCGGCGTCGCAGCTGCCATCAATGTTGTCACACCGACCACAACGGCGGAGGTCGCGCGTGACCTGACCGGCGCATCGGTACTGATAAGCGCCAACTCGGATGTCCTGACATCGGCCACCACCAAGGCCGGAGCTGCCGGTGCCAGCAACAGCGGCGACAGTGATGGAGACGGTGGGGACAACAGCGCAGACGGTCAGGCGCAGAACGAGATCTCGAACAACCCGAACGCTTCAGGATCCGGCACAACATTGCCCGCCGGCCAGGACGGAGTGAACCAGGGCAGTGAGGCTTCCCGCGACGAGACGGATCAGAGTTCAGCCTCCGACAGCAGCGGCGGAGGCAGCGGCAGCGGAATCGGTGTCGCAGCAGCAGTATCGGTCAACGTCGTGGTCGAAACCAACGAGGCCCTCGTCACCGGAGCCATCACCATCACCGGTAACTCGGGTGCAGTAGGCGTCGAGGCAGTGAACCACACCGACGGCAGTGCCAAGGCGATCGGTACCTCACTCGTGAAGAAGGCCAAGGCGAACGTGGGCGTCGCGGTTGGCATCAACATCGTGACGGCCAACAGCAAGGCCACCGTCTCGAACGGAGCATCCCTCCTCGGTAGCAACGGTGCATCGCTCAAGGCGATCACGGCGGACGGGGAAACGAACGAGTTCATCGTCTGGGCACTTGCCGCATCAGGCGGAACACAGAGCAAGGTCAGTGTTGCTGGTTCCGTTGGCGTCCAGGTGATAGCACTCAACAACATCGCCTCAGCCGGCAACAACGTCACGATCAGCGCCGGCACCGGTGACCTCGACGGCGCTGCGTCGGCACCCATCGACCTCCAGAACCTCGCGATCTCCGGCGCATTCGGCAAGACAGCCGTCGGCGCCGCGGTCGGTGTCAACGTTCTCAACATCGCGACGAAGATCACAATCGGCAACAACGCCACCATCGACGCCGGAGGAGCGATCACCCTCGCTGCAAGCTCGTCGATCTCACCGGTAGCGATCACCATCGGCGACGTACCCATCCTCGACGACATCACCCTGCCGCCGATCTCATCCGTCGTATTCGGCGGTGCGCTGTCGAACGGGAACGTTGCTGTTGGCGGTTCGGTACTCGTCGACATCATCAACTCCGACACCTACGCAACCATCGGTGACAACGCCACGATCAATGGAACGGTCGGATCCGGTGGATCAGGCCAGCACATCACGCTGTCTGCCACTGACACCACGGACCTGGTCAACGGTGCCGGCGGCCTGGGTGGAAGCACCGGATCCGTCGGTATCGGCGCCGGCGTTGTCGTTGAAGTCATCAACAAGGACACCAGGGCGTCGATGGGCACCGGGGCAGACGCAGTCGCCGGCGGCAACGTGTCGATCACGGCGACCAGTTCGGAAACCCTCCTCATCATCGCAGCCTCCATCGGTGCATCGACCTCTGCCGGGATCTCTGCCTCGATCGCCGTCGCTGTCGTCAACGTCGGCACCAGGGCCTTCATCAGCAGCACGACAGCCAACTCGTCGTCTGTCCTTGCCGGCGGAGACTTCACGATTGCGGCCGCAGACACCGCAGACCTTGGACTGTTCGCCGGTGGACTCGCGTTCGGCAGCAGCGCAGGTATCGGAGTCTCGACCGCCATCCTCGTGCGCAGCGCAACCGTGCTCGCATTCGTCGGCACCGAGGACGATCCCGACACGGGTGCAGACGAATCGCTGGTGGCGGCCGACGCAGACCTTCGGTCCCTTGGCAGTATCGGCATGGCCATCACGGCCACATTGACCGAAGACATCTTCATCCTCGCCATCTCAGGCGGAGGCGGCGGTACCGCCGGCATCGCAGGATCAGCATCCATCCACGTCTCGTCGAGTAACACACAGGCCTATCTCGGTGACGGAACGACGGTCAACGAGGACAACACCGGTGCAGCCGCAACGCAATCTCTTGCGGTCGCTGCGACTGACATCACCAACATCAACTCCATTGCAGGCTCGCTTGCGATCGGCGGCACCGCCGGCGTCGGCGTCGGTGTTGACGTCCAGGCCATCGACAAGACCACCAGGGCATGGATCGGTGAATCCAACTCGATCACCGTGCGCGGCAACGCCACAGTCGACGCCACGTCACTCGAAGACATCCTCTCGATCTCGGCAGGTGTGGCGATCGGCGGAACCGCAGCCGTGAGTGTCAACGCAGGCGTATCGGTCATCACCGTGACCACGCAAGCCTTCATCGACGATCATTCGACTGTTACCGCTGGTGGCAGCATCCGAGTGGCTGCCGACGAGAATCTCGAACTTCAGGCGATCGCCGGCAACATCTCAGCTTCGGGTACGGCTGCGATCGGTGCCGCTGCCGCTGTACCGATCGTCAACAAGACGACGCAGGCATGGATCGGTGACAGCACCACGATCGTGGCTGTCGGTGGTGGTACAGCGATCTTCGCCCCGACCGGCGAGTTCAACGAGGTGCTCATCGAGACACGGTTCCGCCCGTCGACCGATATCACAGGAAACATCATCACGCTTCCTTACGACCATGGCTTCGAAGAGGGTCAGAAGGTGATCTACTACTCGGGCGGCGACTACGACTACACGACCGATGACGTCGTGCCGAACCTCGTCAATGGTGAGATCTACTACGTGTCGTTGGTGGACGAGTTCGACAATCCACTGGCAGCCGATGAGGTTCGCTTGGTCCGCATCGAGAAGCCGCTCAGCCTTGGCCACATCGTTGGTAGCCCGTGGCGTGAGGGTATCTCCTACGGATCTGGCGATGTTGTCGTGGATTCCTCGGGAATCGCACACACAGCGTCCTCGTCCCATGTATCGAGTGCAGCAACCGATCCGTCACTCGGCGATGCCACGAGCCTCGCCAAGTGGGATGCGGTTCCCGATCAGACGCTCACACTCCAGGTACCCGACGGAATCGGTGGTTTCAGCGATGGAGCTGTCAAGACCTTCGACCCGAACCTGGTCAACGCCACCGGTTCGACAAGTGATGCGATCATCTTCGGTGCGGCTCACGGATTGTCGACCGGCGACAAGGTCCTCTACAACGTCGGGACGGACGGCGTTGCGCTCAGCGGCCTCGGCGAGGAGAACAACGAGTACTACGTCATCGTGGTGTCGGCAACAGAGATAAGGCTGGCACTTGCCGAGATCGACACACGGGACGAGACGATCGTCCTGTCGCCCGGTACTTTGCCGAACCGCAAGATCCATCGCCTGGTTCCAGCGACCGCTGCCGAGGCCCAAAGTAACGAGGCCGCCACATTCGATCCCACTATCGACGTGGACCTCGTTGCCAACACGATCGACTTGCCATACGAGCTGGAAGATGGACCTCTCGTCAACGATGACCTCGTGCGGTATTACGCCGGCGGTGGGACAGCGATCGGTGGACTCGAAGAGGGCGTCACCTACATCGTGCGCAACGTCTCCGGTACCACGATTCAGCTCGAGAAGTACGACACCGAAGCAGAGCAAGACGAAGCAAACCCGCCAATAGGCATCGGTGGAATCATCGCACTGACGAGTCTCGGTACGGGAACCGACCACTCCATCGTGCGGTCCAACGAATCCCCACCACCGAATCAACTCGAGGTCACGGGAATCCGGACGATCACGAGCGACATGTCCAGCTTCCGCGGCGTGTCCGTCACCGCCACGAACCGCGACGACATCGCAACGATCGGTATCTCAGGTGGTGCTGCCGGCACCGTTGCCGTCAACGTCGCAGGTGCCGTCACGGTCGTCACGACTCACACCGATGCATGGATCGGTGCCAACGCCACCGTCAATGATGAGAACGCATCAGCGGTCGGGACTCAGGCAGTGCGGGTCGCCGCAGCGAACGACTTCAGACATCTCGGAGTCGCAGGTGCATTGGCGATATCCGGCGGGGTAAGCGTCGCTCCCGGCGCAGATGTGCGTGTCGTTGAGATCGGAACCACGGCTGCGATTGGCGCCAACAGCGATATCGAGGCGAACGGAAACGTTCAGGTGCTCGCCCAGGCCGACGAATCGGTGATCTCGGTTGCCGCAGGTATCGCAGGTGGCGGAGCGGTTGCTGTCGGTGGCGCCGTCGCCGTGATAGTCCTCACGCCGACTACCACTGCAACGATCGGTCAAGGCACCACAGTGCACGCCGGCAACAACGTTCAGGTACTCGCGACGGATGACACAGACATCGTCATGGTGGCCCTCGGCATCGGTATCGCCGGCACCGTCGGTGCAGGCGCGGGAATCGGCGTATTGACACTCAACAAGACCACCGACGCCTCGGTCGGCAACCTCACGACAATCGATGGACAGGCCAAGGGCGCAGCGCTCACCGGTGTCTACACCGGAACCAAGACCTCAAGTGGATTCGCGACAGGATCCGTCAGCGGTGTCGTCGTGCAAGCCGTCACCTCTGAGCGTGTCATCGGGCTGGCGATCGCTGGTGGTGGAGGAACGGTGGGCATCGCAGGTGCCGTCGGCGTCGCGATCATCACGACAACCACGACCGCTTCCATCGGCGACAACGCGGTGATCAACGGCGACCGCACAGGTGTCGGCACCGAACAGTCGATCAACGTGCTCGCTGCGAACAAGGTGAAGACCTTCACGCTTGGTGGCGGCGCAGCTGGTGGACTCGTCGGCATCGCAGGCGCAGTCGACATCGGCATCGTCAAGGCTGACACCATGGCATCGATCGGCTCGAATACCACCGCAACGGCCAGCAAGGACGTCGGCGTCTTTGCACTTTCCACCAAGGACATTCTCACGCTGGCAGTTTCGGTTGGCGGTGGCTTCGTTGGAGTCTCGGGTTCGGTGTCGGTATGGTCGATCGGCACCACGACCGACGGAACCTATGACGACGGAACCTATGAGGCCTCGCGTGACAGGGGCGACTGGGTGCCAGGAACGAACTACTCAGAAGGTGACATCGTTACTGGTTCCGACGAGCAGCAGTATGAACTGCGCGACACCACCGACTCCGTAGAGGCAGCGATCAACATCGATCCGACCGCCTGGCGTGGTGTATCGGATGACGTGTTCAGCGACCTTGTGGCTGCGACTCCGTTACTCAACAAGGGCACTTGGTCGGCCGCGACAACGTATTCCGAGGGAGACCTCGTCGAGCATGACGGTATCAAGTACCAGGCGACCGCGACGACCATGGGCGATACACCAGACGTTTGGGGACGGATCACCGGCAACAGCCTCGAGACCGAGAACGGCAGTGCCAGCGATCAGGCCGACGGTTCAGCATCGGGCAGCGATGGTTCGAACGGCTACCGGAACATTCTCGATGGCACAACGGATGACTCGGACACGAGTACGACGTCTGGACGGATCAGCGGAGTCCAGGATTCGGCCAGTGGCAGCATCGATGCAGCGGCACCCGACACGATCGTCGCCGACTCGATGTCCGGTTCACCCTTTGGCGGTACAAGCGCGAGCATCGGTTCCAACTCCGTCATCACCGCTGGCAACGACATAAACGTCATTGCAGACGAAGAACTCACCTTCACCGGCATCGCTGGCGGCATACAGGGTGGTGTCGTCGCGATCGGTGCTTCCGTGACCGTGGTGATGATCGAGAGCAACGTGAACGCGATCGTCGGAGCGGGAACGTCACTGACGGCGACCAATGGAACGATCACCGTGTCGGCAACCTATGACGAATCGATCGTCGGCGTCGCGTTCACCGGTGGTGGCGGCGTGGTTGCCTTCGGTGCCCAGGTCGTATTCATCGAGAGCAACGCAGCACAGAGTGCCGTCATCGAAGGCGGAGGATCCATCCCCGCCGCGGGCGGAGGAATCGACGTCCTCGCCGAGGTCGATCGCGACCTCACCATGGTTACGGTCGGCGTCGCCGGAGGACTTGCGGCCGGCGGCGTAGGCATCGGCATCGCCAACTTGAGCGGCGACAACACGGCCTCAATCGGCAACGTCACACTCGGCGCGGTCGCACCGGTTGAGCACTTGACCGTCTCCGCTGATTCGAACATCGACGCAACCTCGCTTGCGATCTCCGTACAGGGCGGCGGAATCGCTCTGTCGGCGGCAGTGGCCATCCTGAACGTCAGCGGCACCACGTCAGCAACCGCCGGTTCAACGGGATCTGTCGGGGACGGCGGGATCTCGGTGAACGCCATCGGGAACCACGACGTAACAGTTTCCGCAGTGAACATTGCGGCTGGAGCCTTTGCCCTTGGTGCAACTGTTGCGATTGCCGACAACAGCCGTGCGGTCCTGGCAACGATGTCATCGACTGCGTCGATGGGCTCGACCGGCGCCGTGTCGGTGACAGCTGAGGGCCACGACACGGCGACCTCAAAGATCTGGGGCGGCGGTCTTGGTGGCGTAAGCATCACGATCATGGTCCCGATCGCCACGGTCTCGGGTGTAACACGGGCCAGGGTGGATGGCGATATCCTCAGCTCAAGTTCGATCACCGTTCAAGCTATCGGCGATAACGGCGTCGAAGCATCAGCGCTCATTGCCAGCCTGAGTCTCTTCGGGATTTCCGGAGCGGTTTCGAAAGCGACTATCGCAGGCAGTGCGGACTTCGAGGCGATCGTGGGCTCATCGTCTCAGCTCACTTCAAGCGGCAACGTCCTTGTCGACGCACATCACGCCACATCCGGGGGACTGGCGTCGAAGAACAGTGCGGTCGCAACCACCACCATCGGCGCGGCAGGTCTGGTCGGCGCAATCAGCGTTGCCGTCGCGATCACCGAAATCCACGGCCGAGTCCACGCCCGGCTTGACGGTGATGTCAACGATTCCCTGGCTGGCCCAGCAGCCGCCAACGTCACGGTTTCAGCGAATGGCACGAACTTCGCTCAATCGAAGACGCTGATCGTGTCCCTTGGTACATTCTCGGGAGCGGGTTCTGGCGCAATGGCCACGATTGGATCCGGCGCTGATGTTGAAGCATCGATGGGTTCGACCTCGACGGTGAAGGCCAGTGGCACCGTAGCCATCCGTGCAACCGGCGACAACGACGCTATCACCCGGTCAGACATCGCTGCTGGTGGCCTCGTGGCCCTTGGAATCGGAATCATTGAATCCAAGATCGGTGGCGCTGTGTCGGCATCCGCGGCTGGCAACATCAGCGGAGCGAGCGTCGTCACGGTCGCCGCACTCGGGAACAACAACGCCAAGTCTGAGGCGCTCGTCATCCAAGCCGGTGCCATCGCCGGTGCCGCCGCCTCTGCCACATCAAAGATCACATCCTCCGCAGATGTGCTCGCCACGGTGACGGGCGGTACATGGTCGGTTGCTGGTGCTGTTGTCTCGGTGACAGCGAACGGCATCAACACCGCGCCGGCCTCTGCAGCGGGTGGAGCCGTCGCACTGGTTGGCAGCATCACAGTGATGGTCGCAACCAGCGAGATTCATGGAGCGGTCAAAGCCGAACTCGGTGCTGATGTCGCCGCATCGGGTTCGATCACGGTCACAGCGAATGGTCGGAACCTGGCAGACGCCGACACGATCTCGGTAGCCCTCGGCCTGGGTGCGGGGATAGCGGGTTCGGGTACAACTGCGGTGATCGGTTCCGCGGCCGATGTTGAGGCGAACGCCGCTGGAGATCTGACTGCTTCCGGTGCGATTCTCGTGTCAGCGATCGGTGACAATGATGCATTGTCAGAATCTGACGTGGCTGCTGGTGGAGCCATCGGCATCGGTGTCGGGATCTTGAAGTCTGAGATCGGCGGTGGGGTCCGCGCATCAACATCTGGCGATGTCGCCGGTGCGAACTCGGTAAGCGTGACGGCCCGAGGCGACAATGACGCCATCTCGACTGCTCTGGCAATCTCCGTTGGACTCGTATCTGGTGGTGGTGCATCAGCGACAGCAACGATCACCAGTGGTGCAGACGTCATGGCTGAGGTCACGGGAGGAACATGGACCGTACCTGGTGCTCCGGTCCTGGTCACAGCTACCGGATCCAACACTTCGACTGCCGTGGCGAATGGCGGAGCCGGAGGTCTTGTGGGCGGCGTCAGCGTGATGCTGCCAGCAGCGACTGTGTCCGGGGGGGTTGAGGCCGAGTTCTCGGGTTCAATGGTCGATGGAGTGGTGGATGCCCTTTCCCTGACCGTGAAGGCACGCGGTCACAACGCGGCGACCGCCACAGCGATCGTGGCATCGATCGGACTGCTCGCAGGAGGCGCCGGAGCGGACGCTTCCGCGACGATCGACTCGAATGCGACGACTGTCGCAAAGATCGGTGGCGGATCGGTTGCGGTGTCAGGTGCAGTCATGATCGATGCAGGACTCGACAACCCCGGTACAGGCGCCGTGGACGACGGCGAGAACCGTGCCACGGCCAGGACTGAAGGTGCCGCTGGAGGTGCGCTGGCTGGAACGGTCATGCTGGCCAGCAGCAAGGTCGACGGTGCAGTCAAGGCCGAGATTTCCGGTGATGTCGTCTCATCCGGTGCGATCACCGTCAAGGCAAAGGGAACCAATGTCGCCGATACGGACACGTTGTCGCTCGGCTTCGGGTTGGGTGCGATCTCGGGCACCGGAACGACGGCAACCATAGGTACCTCCGCTGATGTGGAAGCCAACGTCACAGGGAATCTGGCAAGCAGCGGCGCAATCCTGGTATCGGCGATCGGCGACAGCGACGCAACCTCGGACTCTGATGTTGGCGCAGGCGGCGCCGTGGCCGGCGGGGTCGGAATTCTCAAGTCCGAGATCGCAGGCGGCGTGAAGGCGTCAACGGCTGGCAACGTCTCTGGAGCGAACTTGGTGACGGTGACAGCGAGTGGCAACAACAATGCAACTTCGACGGCACTAGCGATAGCGATAGGCCTGCTATCGGGCGGCGGTGCTTCTTCGACCGCAATCATCACCAGCAACGCTGATGTTGTTGCCGAGGTGACGGGTGGAAACTGGACCGTGCCCAATGCACCCGTCTCCGTGACAGCGACCGGCGTGAACACTGCCGTCGCTTCTTCGAACGGTGGCGGTGGCGGTGTCATCAATATCTCCGTCATGATTCCGACAGCGACCGTTGCTGGCGGCGTTGAGGCCGAATTCTCAGGAACATTGGTCGATGCCGCGGTGGATGCGTCCTCCTTGACGGTGCAAGCGCGCAGCACCAACTCCGCAACGGCGAACTCAGTTGTCGTGTCGATATCTGTCGCTGGAGGCGGCGTGGTCGACGCACAAGCAAGCGTGACCTCTGATGCTTCGACCGTCGCGAAGATCGGTGCAGGAGGGTCGGTTGCAGTTTCCGGTCTGGTGAAGGTCGACGCTGCCGTGACCGCCCTGGGCAATCGTGCGACCTCAAGCACCAAGGCCATCTCTGGCGGAGCCATCACTGCCGCAATCACGTTGTCGAATGCGACTGTTGATGCACCTGTCAAGGCACAGATCACCGGAAACGTAACCTCGTCGGGTTCGACCACTGTTGTGGCCGTCGGGAAGAACGTTGTCGACACCGAGACACTGGCCGTGGGCATCGGCGGGTTCGGTGGCGCCGGAACGGGCGCGATCGCCGAGATCGGCTCCGGGGCAGTGGTTGATGCCACGGTTGGTGGCGACGTCACCTCAAGCGGGGCCGTATCCGTGAGTGCTACGGGCGACAACGACGCAACGGTTGTCTCCGATGTAGGCGCAGGAGGGGCTGTAGCCGTGGCGGTTGGCGTACTCCGCTCAACGATCGGTGGACGCGTACTGGCTCAGGTGGGCGGCGACGTGACGGACGCCAACGACGTGAAAGTGAAAGCGATCGGAAACAACCGGGCGATCGCGGAAGCTGACGCGATATCGGTCGGGATCGCAGCGGTTGCCGTAGCGCACGCAAAGGCCGATATCACCTCGAACGCCTCGACCATCGCAGAGGTTCTGGCCACATCGGCAATGTCCGTTCCTGGTGCCGCAGTACTGGTCGAGGCGACAGGCACCAACTACGCAGAGGCCGATTCCGGAGGCGACAACTTCGGCGGCCTGACGATCTCAGGGCTCAAAGCAGAGGCGCTCATCTCAGGCCGTGTCGAAGCCGAATTCTCCGGGGACCTCGCCGATCTGGCAACCGATGCGAAGTCTCTCACCGTTCGAGCCAGGAGTCTCAACACAGCTGACTCCTACGTGGAAGTACTGACAATCGGCCTCGTGGCCGGCTCGGGAAGCACCGCGATTTCTCGAATCAAGAACACCGCTGACACCGAGGCCCTCGTTGGTAGCAGTGCATCGATAGCGGTACAGAATGCCGTAACCGTTGACGCCGCCACCGCCGGTGGACACAACCGGGCGATCGCCAATATCGATGCCGACAGTGGTGGCCTCATCTCCGTGGCCTTCATGGACGCTATCGCCTCGGTTGACGGTGCCGTCGGGGCACACCTTGACGGGAACGTCGTCGCCTCGGGATCGGTCCTTGTTACAGGCACAGGGACGAACCTGGCGGAAGCGAACGCCGAACTGTTGAGCGTTGGTCTTGTGGGCATCGGTGCCGGCGGCGCCACCGCGACAGTGGGCAACGGCGGAGATGTTGAAGCGACCATCGGTGGATCGATTCAGACCAGCGGATCGCTCGTCGTCACCGCTGGAGCCACGAACACCGCTGAGGCTCTTTCGAACGTCGCAACCGGCGGATTGGTCGGTGTGAGCGTGAGCAAGCCAGTGGCGACCATCAAGGCGGACACACTGGCATCGCTCGATCCAACCAGCGCTTCAACGATTACTGGCGCAACATCGATCAGCGTTACTGCCACATCGCAGCAGAACGCAGACGTAATCCTCGATGTCATGTCGCTCGGACTCGTGGGCGTAAGTGGCGGAGCACCGGTCGCAACGGTCAATACTTCTAGCACTCAGGCCTCCGTGAACAGTCTGGTGTCGATCAATTCACCAAGCGCCGTGGTAACCGTCGCCTCCAGTGTCACGAGCGTTGTGACAGCTATCGCTTCTGGCAAGGCGTTCGGCGGGGTTGCCGTCCAAGCGGTTGAACCCAAAGCCACGAGCGACGTGACCAGTTCGGCCACCATGAACGGGAACATCGGTTCGGTTTCCGGGTCGGGTGCGTCAGCTGTTGGCACCGCAGGCGCCAACCGTCTCGAAGTGAGCGCTCTGTCGGATGAGTGGGCAGTCGCGAGTGTTGGCGGCACTGCTGCTGGTGTTGTTGCTGTGACTGCTTCGACCGCTACGGCAACGGCGAAGGGCGACGTGAACGCCACGTTGGGTGGTTCCGCCATCGTCACGACGAATGGCATCAACGTCCTCGCATTTGCGAAGACCGATGCAGACGCCTTCGCAAACAACACCCAGGGCGGTGCGGTCAGCGTCAGCAACCTCGACACGATTGCGACTGTGGATCCCGATGTCGTCGTGACGATCAACACGATCCGTCTTGAATCGCTCAATGCAGACGTATCCATTGAAGCCCGCCATGGTGGTGACCTGGTCGAACTCTCGGACGGAACGATCACCACCATGAGCAGCGGTGCTGATACTGTCAGCTTCAGTGCGCCTCATGGTCTCAAGACCGGTGATGTGGTCATCTACGAGGCAACCGGATCGTCAATAGGTGGGTTGGTCAATGGCGAGTCGTATCTGGCCCTCGTTGATTCGGATCCGAACGCTCTCCGATTCGGTGTCGACCTCGGAAGCGCGACCTACAACCCGACCACGGGGAACCTGGACTTCGACGCGGCGCACGAGTTGCGGCAAGGCCAACTGGTGCGGTACGAAGCGTCCGGCAGTGTGATTCCCGGACTCGCCGATGGAACCACATACGAAGTTGTCGTGATCAGCGACATATCGATCAAGCTGAAGGTTCCCTCAATCACGGGTAACTCCGTGACCTTCAATCCGAGCCAGGGATTGAACATCGATGCCGACCCCGCCATCGACCGGACCGTTGTCGAGGCAGGAAGCGATGACTTCTACATCGCCGGCCACGGGTTCTCCGATGGCCAGAAGGTCATCTACAGAGCGCCGGACACGCTGCGCGAGTTCACAGGAGACCTCGTCGACGTGGTCCTCGTACTCACGGAGCTCGATACTGACGGTGATGGAGATATCGACGAGAGCTTCTTTGCACCTGCGCGCGACGGAGCTGGCGCACGCATTCACAGCAGCACAAGCAACCTGATCTACCTCCCCGACCATGGATTCTTCGTCGGCCAGGATGTTGTGTACAACGGCCCAGGAGGCATCGGTCTCACCTCAGGCACCGTGTACGAGATCGCCGCGACCACGTCGGTCAGTATCAAGCTGCGACCCAACGGCGGCGGCGCCGTGATCAACATCAACAGTTCTTCCGCTCTTGGTACCCACACGCTCACCCCGGCAGGATTCGAGACGCTGCGGTTCCTCACACCTGGTAACCAGTACGAGATCGCGAACGTCAGCGGCGCCACATTCCAGCTGAAGAACTCGAGTGGCTTCATCATGAGCCTCAGCCCCCAGATCTCGGGACGCAACATCGTGGGCAACCACACGTTGAGCATCGACGGCATCGAACTCGGCGCGATCCCAGGGGGAACACATCAGCTGGTCATCAACCTGACCGGATCGCTCCCTGGTGGAACTCACAATCTCGACGGAGTCGGGTCAGCAACCTCGCTGCTCGGTGCGACCGATGCCAACGACACACCAACAGCGGCTGCGACGGGTACCGGCGGCGGACTTGTCTCCGTGGGTGACTCCAACGCCACGGTCAATTCCACCCCGACAGTGGGCACAACGGTGGCCTCAGGTGCCAACATCTACGCGAACAGTGTCCGGATCGAATCCATCTCTCTTGCCACCGCGGTAGCGCAGGCCAGCGACAAGAACAAGGGCTTCGTGACCGTTGGGGACGCGACAGCTCGTGCGGTCATCACGAATGTCGTCAAGACGGACGTACGCGGTGACGTGTATGCCGACGATGATGTGGAGATCTTCGCCACGAACTTCGAACGGGGAACGGCTGACTCATCATCAAGGGCGAGCGCGTTCATCGCATTCAGCTCAGGCGATAGCAAGGTCACGAGTAGCTCAGACAATGACGTGGTCATTACGGGCGACATCACCGCCAGACGGACGATCCTGGTTGAGGCACGCGGCGGGTTCGACCACAAGGCGGATGCTTACGCGAACTCCGGTGGTCTCGGCAGCAATTCGGACGCAAACGACGGTGATCGTAGTGCGAATAGAGGAGGCGGTAACGGCGTCGAGATCGCGGGATCGACGATCGCCACGCTCGGAAACGGTGGATCATTGACGGCAGAGTTCGTCCACATCAACGCAATGGCGGGAGTCGAACACGAGATCGATGCCAACGGTGTCGTTGTGAATGCAGTCGATCCGATCGTGACCAGTTATCGAGCGATCTCCGATTCCTATGCCAAGGCCAGCGCACTCGGTGCAGATTCGGACTCCACCGCTCGAGTGTTGGTCGACGACCAGACCGATGTGCGGCTCATCGGAGGCTCTTCGATCGTCGCTGACCGGGTCATACTGAGTTCACGCCACGAGAATGTCTATCTCCTGGCAGAGGCCGACGCCAAGTGCTCGTGTCTCGGAGGCGACACGGACGCGACCGCAGTCGTTGACTACATCAGTTCTTCCGAGGTCACAGGACTGAATAACTCATACATAGAGACGACCTACCTGATCGTGGACACCCACCAGGGAGGCAGCGGCTCATCGGCACCACGTCTCATTCGGGACGCAGACAAGAGCGGTGGAGCTTTCGACGGCGGCAGTGAGGACAACAAGGGCGCATCAAGTTCGAAGCGTGTGATCTTCTTCGAGTCCACAGTGAATCTTCTTGGTGAGCCGAACCCTGTGCTCACGGTCAGTGCCGGCGGTGAGATCATCGAGAAGACGACCAACGTGTACGTCAAGTCGTTCAATCCGACGACGCGAACGTTCTCCAGCCTGCTCGAGATCGGCGATAGCATCGATCCGGCGCACTGGATCGTCGTTGGCGACCTTCTCTATGACGAGACCGGGTTCGTTCGATTCCAGGCGAACGGACTCAGTGATGCGCCCGCCAGCATCATCTCAGGCAACTCAGCGGAGTTCTGGATCAAGAACACGTGGGATGACGTCAACATCACCAACTTCTCGCTCAGCAAGCTTGTGGTGAACGAGATCAACGTTGTCAGCGCCGCGGCAGATCCGAACATCGAGGTGTCGATAGACATCATCCCCGGGCCGGTGAACAGCCCGGCGAACGATGTGTCGATCGCCGAGAACGTGCAAACCGTGTTCGAGTTCAAGATCGTCAACGAGTTCGTCAAGACGCAGGTCTTCGTTGGGAACCTCTTCCCAGTTGGGACAACGAGCGGCTCACCAGACCTCGTGCTTGACGGTCCGATCGAGAACCCGATTGGACGTACAACGATCCTGAACGAGCGTGGCAGCATCTTCTCTGATGCTGGCAGCCGCAGTCCGTTGACCTGTGCACCGGGAGCGCTCGACTGCGGCCTCGGTATCGAAGGCAACGGCGTACTACCCCACGCCGATGGGGATCCGATCGTGTCGTCGTTCACCACTGAAGCGTCAGACAACGACATCGAGCTTATCCGAACCAACATCCTCGATATCGATGCCCCTAACGGTGCTATCGGACGCAGGGCTGACACAGGTACCCGTGTACCGATCTCAGTCGAACTGATCCGGTTCCTCGACGAAACGGCAGCGCTGTTCCTCTTCGATCTCGAGGCTGCTGCCGGCGATGATGTGGTGCTCGACATCACTGCCAACCGCCGATCAGGTGAGGCAATCGGCACGGCGTTCACCGCTCAGATCGACAAGGTGCATGCTGGCAATGATGTCGACCTCGTATTGCACGACAGCATTGAGGGTCGCGACCTCGACAATCGATTCGGAGTCTTCGTCGAACTCTTCGATGCCGATGATGCTCCACCGCAGGCAGCGATCGGCCTCGGGAACGACACATTCGACTTCGCAGCAGCGGCAAGCGGTTTCTACGCCACTCACTTCCGACCAGATTCCGTGCCCGTGGGGTTGGACAACATCCTGCGTGCGCTCGGCACCACACAGCGGTTGACGATCGACAGTTCATACCTGTTCAGCAACGATGGGGTCGCTGACGGTGACGGTCTGAACCTGGGTGACCTCAAGGCTGGCGACAACATCCACGTTTGCCACGTTCAGACGACAGATCAGGCCTGCACCACTCGCAATTCAACGAGTCTCTCCTATCCAGTGGCATCTCCGTTGACGACGGTCAACATAGAGGCGTTCAGCGATGCCGACTGGTCCGGTGGCTCGCCAACGATCGAGGATGATGATCAGATCACCGGTGGGACGCCGGACGTGGCACAGATCTTCTTCGCAACCAACGGCAACATCGTGGACACTGAACTCGTCGGTGACCTCCCGGCAGGCCACATCCACAGCACCGATGGCGACGTGACGCTGTTCTCGCCGGAGCGCATCATCGACGCCAACTTCGCAACAACGATCGACGTAACGGGCGAGAACATCACAATGACGGCTGGGACAGCCGGTGTTACCGGTGGGGTTGGCATGGCGGTTGCCGATGCCGATCCGACCAACAGGCTCGGCGGCTTCCTTGAAATCAACGTCGATGTCAACAACGGTGTCGGTGCTCTGATCGTTGACGACACTGCTGCTGCCTTCACGGCCGGCGTGTACCTCGATGAACTCACCGGACCGCTCAAGGTCGACCTGATCGAAACCCACGCTGATGTATCCCTCCGAACCGTTGGCGGTTCTGTGCTCGACCGAGAACAGAACAGTGCCGCAGGTGATGACGACGCAGATGTGGTCGGTCAATCCATCGACATCGACGCCAACGGCGGGAGTATCGGAGAGTTCGCCAACGACCTCGACATCGACTCGTCGATCGGGTCTGCCCCAGCATGCGAGTTCGACAACTGCTCTGGCGAGACCGACCCCGAGGAGGCAGACTTTGGACTGGCTGACACCGGACTCTCGAACGCTAACGACGACGTAGCGCTCGAGGCAAGCGACTCCATCTACCTCACAGAAACAGACGCGTACCTGCGACTGCTGCTCGCACACGCCGTCAGTGGCCACGTCCGTATCACGGTCCGCGAGTCGGCTGGAGACCTCGACGAGGACCTGTTCCTGATCGCCTCCGGCAGCGCCCGATTCGCCGAGAGCAATGAACGCCTACCGGGACTCAACACGGACGCACCTCGGATCATCCTCAACGGCCAGATCTTCGCCGAGGGTGGGGCAGTGCTCCTCCAAGTCGGCGACGACATAGCCACGCATCCCAACAGCGAGATCCTCGCCGACAAGAGCATCGACATCTTCGGCGACTTCCAGAACCTCGATACGGGTGCGGCAGTGAACGCGGCTCACGGCACGAGTTACGACGCCGGTGCGACGTTCGGCACGAACATGATCCTCAGGGGCCGCATCATCGCTGACTGCGTCGTTTCGTCCGGTGATCCGGTCGGCAGTTGTTCACCATCGACAACAACTCCGATCACGCCAGACGTTCCGGCCGATCCGTGGCCAACCGATCCGGGGCGTATCACACAGATCTGGGGCAACGATGCTGTTGACACGATCCAATTGGGTGACCCGAGCGGACTCCCCGATCCTGGCACTGTGGACACCAAGACGAACCTCGGTGACGATGGTTACATCTACCTCGGTTCCAAGACGATCGTGCGAGGCAGCGACGATCTCGACTCGACTGTCGCTGATGGCGAGGACCGGTTCAAGGTGTACTACCTCCAGAGCGCACTCGTCATCACATCGCCATCGTCGACCGGTGACCAGGTCACTTCGGGGCACTCGCTCACCCTCGATGGACAAGCTGAAACCGACTTCTACTGGATCTACACGACCGGTTCCAGGAGCATCAGCGAGCGCAACTACGTCATCAACCTGCTCGACACCGGGGCAGAAGCCGATGGGGTCGACGAGGCGTACATCTACGGTCTCGACAACGATGATGCCGGCTTCTCCGGGTACGACGTTGATAACAACCGGAACCCGAACGATGATCTGTTCCTGCTCCGCAGGGTGGCTTGCATAGACACGGACGGCACATTCGGACTTGACCCGATGGATCCAGTGACCGGCTCCAGTGAATGTGCTGATCCAACAGAGGATGCCGACGCCCCAGCGTTCATCGCATTGCTGCACGGAGACCTCGATGATTTCAGGTTCAACAGTGTCAGCGATACGGACAACCCGTCACCGAACGTCCAGCGGATCAACTACGACACATCGATCAACGGGCGTGTCAGCGTCTTCGGCCTCGGCGGCAACGACCACTTCTACAGTGACGACACGAGCACGACGATCTCACTCCAGGGTGGCGAGGACCTCGACACCTTCCAGGTCGGTCAGATCTTCGGTCTGAAGCGTGACGGCACCGAGGGTTCACTGCTCCCACACGATCTCTTCCCAACGCTGATCGCAACCACACGAGGCTGGCTCAGTCCCGGGATCAGCGCTCCGATGGTTGTCCAGGGTGGCACAGGCGACGACGAGTTCATCGTCTACGCCAACCAGGCCGAACTGCGCCTCGAAGGTGACGACGACAACGACCTGTTCATCATCAGAGCCTTCGCCCTCGCAGCCGTATGCGACACCGACGTCGACGGGGGAGGCTGTGGCTTCTCAGACGTGAACCTCCAGTCCGACGGCAGCGGCAACTTCCCGATGGACTACAACGCCGATGGCGTGTGCACAGATGCCGAGAACCCGGGTTACAGCGGCGACGGTTGGAATCCCACTACAGGACGCCTCGATACGAACGGCGACGGAACATGCAACAACGCCGATGCGAACACCACACCGGGCTGGGAAGACGACATGATCCCGCTCGACGAGGACGGTGTCGCAACGCCGATCATCGGCCGTGGCTTCTCGATCGGCCGTCCATTGGATATCCGCACGGGCGGCGGCGAGGACGAGGTTCAGTACAACATCAACGCACCGGTTTCCGTCGACGGCGGCACCGGCATCGACAAGATGATCGTGCTCGGCACGGAATTCGCTGACGACTTCGTGATCACCAAGTCAGGCATCGTCGGCGCAGGTCTCCAGGTCAGGTACATGAACCTCGAGATCATCGAGGTCGATGGACTCGAAGGTGACGATGAGTTCTTCGTACTGTCGACCGCCTTCGGCGTTGCCTACCGGATCATCGGAGGCCTCGGCTCCGACACGATGAACGTCACCAGCGACGTCGTCGAAGACATCGTCACTGCCGAACTCGAAGGCATCACCGGAACCGTAGACCACAGGGTCTTCGCTGATGATCCCGACTACGACGGCCTGCCTGTCGAAGGCATCGAGATCAACGTCGCAACAGGTTCGGTCGGCCTGGTCATCATCACAGAGACCGATGGATTCACGGCAGTGCGTGAGGAAGGCGTTACCGGCCTTTACGGCACGACGGTGAACGTCGACCGTTATCAGGTGCGTCTGGCAGCGAGCCTCGTACCCACGGCGAACGTCTACGTCACGGTGTCTGCGGCACAGTCGCCGCAGGAGGAATCCGACGGCACCCTGGTGAACCCATCACCGCTCGAGGACGGTCGCGGAGACACGCTCTGGGTCTGCACGAGCGATGCAGGCACCGCGGCACTCGCTGATGCAGCGTGTAACGAGATCTCCGAGTACCAGCGGGTCATATACGTCGATGGCGTCATGACATCTGTCGACAACCGTGCCGTCGTGCTGACCTTCACCCCGGGCAACTACAACACGGACCAGTTCGTGTACGTCTGGGCCGTTGACCATGACGGCACAACCGAGATCGACCCACGCTCTGAGGGCGAACGGGTGGTCGTGGTCCAGCACAGTGTCCTCTCCGAGGATGATGCCTATAACGGTGCAAAGGTACGCAACGTAGAGGTCCTCGTCAGGGACAACGACACACCCGGCGTCATCGTCACCCAGATCGAGCTCGGTGGGCTCATAACGGATGAAGATGGCCGCACCGTCGTCGTCGAAGGCAGCCTGTTCGATGTTCTCGAAGATGAAGCACCTCACACCAATCCTGAGGTCGGACACGTCGACGAGTACACAGGACTGGTCGACGAGATCATGATCCAGCTCGCCAAGGAGATCACGGTTGGCACGGTTGTCATCGAACTGGTCCTCGACAACGATTCTGCACAGGCGATCCAGTTGTTCTCGTCTGACCTCAGGTTCTCGAAGACCAACGACGGCATCACGACCACATACCTCGTGACGTTCGGGGTTGGCGACTGGAACACCCCGGTCCGGGTCCAGATCTTCGCACGGGACGACGCCAGGCCCGAAGACCCACAGATCGCGGTCATCAGAGTCGCACGTGTCAGCTCGACCGATCCGACCTACGTGTTCCCGAACCTGCGTTCAGGCCCAGGCCTCGTCGACATCGAGGTCATCGACGATGACTCACCTGGTGTCGTGCTGCTCGAGAGCGGTGGGACGACACTTGTGGAACTAGGCGGCTCCACGGACGACTACGCACTCAGGCTCACCCAGCAGCCCGAAGCTGACGTCAACATCGCGATCCTCACCGATGGACTCACAGATGTGGCATCGATCGATGGCGTGGTGGTAACTCCATCTGACTACGAGGACATTGGCGGCATCGTGCCGTTCCGCATGTTCCGTGGCAATCTCACCATCACGGGAACGACGATAGAGCGGGCCAATGGAAGCGATCTTGGAAGCTTCGTCGAGGAAGGCTTCCTCAGTGGCCAGGAGATCCGGGTCATCATCGACAACGGCGGTGTAACGGAAACAGCCGACGCAACGATCACGAGCATCGATGAACTCGTTATGACCGTCACATGGGACACGACCCCTGTGTCCGACGGTACCTGGGAAGCAGCCACCATCAGCCAACTCGTCAAGGTCGGCGAGTGGGGCGGCGAAGTCGAATTCACGGAAGCCGTATGGGAATCCGACGCTTCAGTCCGCACATACCGGATCACACGTACGGACAGTTCGAGCTGGATCGCCGATGGCTTCCTCGAAGGACAATGGATCCGTATCACGGGCGCCAACGCGGGCGAGTACAAGATCGCGATCATCCGTGGCACCAACGACACCAAGGACAACACGCTCGAACTGACATTCCGCAACCCGATCGCCGATGCTCTGGCGCTGACGCTGGGAACGGAGAGCATCGACGTCAACCGTATCGCTGCCACGGCAACGTTCAACGATGACAACTGGTATCACCAGCAGACGATCGTGCTCGAAGCCGATGTTGACTTCGAGGTGCCGCTCGTACGTGAAGGCGTCAAGCTGTACCCGGCGACCACACACATTCTCTCCAAGCTGCGGGGCCCTGTTGCTTTCGAGGGCGGAGTCACAGGTGCAGATCGCTCGCTCAAGAACGGTATCAAGCTCCCAGGTGAGGTCGATGGGCCACTCTTCGCCATCGGAACACAGCCGCCCGAGAGCCAGCAGATCGACGTCCTGAACATCTTCAACGACGGAAGCATCCAGGACTGGGGCGGGGCAACGATGACCTCGACGACCCTCCGCGGCTTCGGCATGGCGCCAGACCTCACGTTCGACACCGGCGGATCCAGCCTCTTCGGCGAGGGTGCAGACCCGACGTTCCCGGGCGGCATCAGCTTCGGCACGATCTCATTCGTAGACGGAGTCTTCTCCACAGACGGCGCACAGAGCAGCATCGAGGTCATCAACCTCCTGCTCGGCCAGGGCAACGACGAGATCGACATCCAGGGCACACTCGACCCGGCAGCACCAGTGAGCGCCACAGGAACGGTCGTTGTGGCTGCAGGTGCACCATGGACGATCACGAGAGACGGTTTCGACTGGAAGGCCTCAGGGTTCCTCGTCGGACAGGACATCACGATCTCCGAGTACCCGGGCGGCGCATCAGTGCCGGGAACGTGGAAGATCAGTGATATCACCGGCGAGTTCAACGAGGTGCTCGAACTCGAGGGTGTGGCACCAGCCACCGGCACCGTCAACTGGAGGATCGAAGCGACCGATCAGGATGTGATCGTCACCGGCGACATCGATGTGGATTACTGGACCGACGGCGACACGGTCGGCGTCACCTTCACTGCCGACATCAGTGTCGACTGGGAGGCCGAAGGCTTCCTCGTCGGGCATCTCGTGATGGTCGACGGCGAACTGCCGGCAACGTGGAGAGTCACCGAGATCGACGGCAATGTCATGACCCTCAGAGGCATCCAGCAACTCGCTGAGGGCACACAGGAACTCACGGTGTTCGTCTCAGGCCAGCACGGCGGACTCACGGTCGTCCACGGCGGAGGCAACAGGGAACTTGTGATCAGCGGAGACATCACCGCTGCTGCGTACACGGGATCCGACCCGGACGCGGTCACATCGATATCCCGTCTTGATGGCCTCGACTGGCGCGACGACGACTATGCGATCGGAGACGTCGTCCAGGTTGGTGACGAAGCCAACACGCGGGTGGTCGTTGGATTCGAAGATGGACCGTGCCCGTATGTCGACGATCCGTTCGACGGCTGTGGCGACGGCTCCATCATGCTCCTCGGCGGACCTGCGCTGACGACCACAGGTGACCTGGACACCTCCGTCCACGTCTCTGACGCTGCTCTCATCTCGTACACCGGTGACATGGACATCAGCGTCCAGAGCACGGCCGCACTGCCGACAACAACGTTGACCCGCTACGACGGTGGATCGTTCGCCGCAGATGGCTTCTACGTGGGCCAGAAGGTCTTCCTCACCGGCTTTGCAGGGTTCTTCTTTGTCGGCGCGGTTGGTGCCAATGAGTTGGTGCTCCAGAACGTCGCACTCACACCGACACTCACCGGGCTCGGTGGCGATCCGCAACCCATGACCGTGTTCGGCTACGACCCGCTCATCGACGGCGGCATCCGGGTCGGTGGCGACACCATCACCGTGTGCAAGTACGCATGCGGAGACGTCGTGGCAGGCCCCAACTCGCCACTCGTCATCTACGGTGACACAACACAGGACGGCGTCTGGTACGCAGGAGATGCCTCCGACACACTCGGACTCGAATTCGGTGACAAGCCGTTCGACCCATTCACCGGCCTCGTCGATGAGGACAACGAGGATGACGAATGGATCTTCCCACTCGCCAACCCGTTCAAGCACGCTGGAAACGACATCATCGATGCTTCCGCACTCACGGGTATCACAGATGGCGTCCTCTGGACCATCGGCATCACGGCATACGGCGGCGGCGGCGACGATCTCATCATCGGATCACAGACAGGTGACCACCTCGCAGGCGGCTCCGGCGATGACACGATCCTCGGCCTGCGGGGCATCGACCACATCTACGGCGATTCCGGTGTCAACGTGAACATCCTCACCAGGGCACTCACGATCACCGTCGTCAACAGCTCACCACAGCCGAGCGTCAACGCACTGTGCTCAGAGGGCACCGCGAACTTCTGCCTGACCGCAACGCTGTACACGAGGATCCCGACACCATCACCGGTATTCGACAACCTCGACGTCGGACGCGACACGCTGTTCGGCAGCGGTGACGGAACGATCGAAGGTGGACCGAGCGAGTGGTACCAGGACATCGTCTTCGGCGATCACGGAGCGGTACTCCAGGACGTCGTGAACCCGAACCTGCCGTTCCCCAAGCTCCAGAAGATCCAGACGACGTTGAGCGTCCTCGCGATCACCACGAAGGTGCCGAACGAGGGTGGCGACGACATCATCACGGGTGGCTGTGGCCAGGACCTCCTCATCGGTGGTGCAGGCAATGACATGCTCGACGGTGAATGTGACGATGACCTGCTCTTCGGTGACAACGTGTCGCTGATCCGCAGAGCTCAGTTCAACTTCGACGGTTCGATCATCGACGGCACGAGGGACATCACCAGCGAACGGTTCCAAGCACTCTGTGGCGAGCTGCTGTACAGCCGCACCGACCGCCTTGACGCATCGAGCCGGGACGAGTGCGGGAACCTGACACACGCTGCCAACAGCGGATTGCTCCTGGTCGACGGGACCCCACAGGACTACGTGGACGAGCACGAACCGTGGTGGGCAGACATCCTCGTCATCGATCTCATGCACACGTTCGACATCGAGGACGGCCTCCTCTATGGCGGCACGTTCGGGAACGACTACCTCGCTGGTGGCCCTGAGCACGACATGGTCTTCGGGCAACTCGGTCACGACATCATCATGGGTGACGGAAGCATCCAGTCTGCACTCAACGGCTCTGGTTACGTAAGCGCATCGCGATCACCCGACGGCTGCCCTGCCACGGACACATCGGGTGACGACCCGACCCATGCAGGTACCTGCGACGTTGTGGGTGACCTCGACATCGTGCCGACGTTCGAGATCAACAGGGACACACGCGACTACGTCGAGGGTGGTGGCGGCAACGACATCGTCTTCGGCGGTCTCGGCCAGGACGACATCGTCGGTGGCAGCTCAGACTTCTTCAGCCTCATAACGCCTGAGATGAGGCCGGACGGATCCGACCTGCTCTTCGGTGGCAGCGGGCTCCACGTTGCACGCAATGACAATGGTGGAACGGATCTTGGCGATGCCGTGCCGCTCGATCGTCATGGCAGAGACGCTGACGTCTTCGTGGGCGACAACGGCAGGATCATCAGGATCGTCGGCACGAACAGCACCGTTGGGCCGATCAGCTTCGTCTATGACAACGCTTACGGGGAACAACTCATCGTGCGTGGTGTCGAGTTGCTCGACTACACGCCGGGCGGCCCGGACTTCCGGCCCGATAGGTTCACGGACCATCTGGGTGCACCGGCGTGCAGCACCTCAGCTCCTGAGACGCAGGGCGATTGCAGCGGACTGCTGACGAC
>JAYEIJ010000140.1:0-7146 GCA_034660035.1 Actinomycetota bacterium
GCTCGGGCCTTCCCCGCTGCCTGGATCTGCTCCATCGCCCGCCATGTGTCGCGTGTGTGCTCGGGCTTCGGCCAGTGCACGAGGTAGAGATCGACGTAATCCATGCCGAGCCGCTCGAGGCTGGCGTCTATAGCGGCGAGCGTTGAGTCGTAGCCCTGGTCGCTGTTCCAAACCTTCGTCGTGACGAAGATCTCGGACCGGGCGATTCCCGAGGCGGCGACCGCCCGACCGACGCCCTCCTCGTTGCGATAGATCATGGCGGTATCGATGTGCCGGTATCCAAGGTCGAGGGCGGTGGCGATCGCCGTCTCGACTTCCGGACCGTTCTTGGCCTTGAACACTCCGAGTCCGAGGAGGGGGATATTGACGCTGCCGTGGAGAGCAACGGTCGTGTTGAGTGAGAGCGTCATGGCGTGAGCCTCCCACATCGCGACCGCTATCTCCACCTCCAGGCGTCTGGCGTAGAAAACGGCACGATCGCGTCGGTTTTCTACGCCAGACGCCTGGGGGAGGGGGGATGGGACCTTTGACTCTAGAGATTGCGAAGGTTTCAGAGAATGCTGAAGTCTATGACAACACATGAGCGCCGGATGCGGTTCGCCGAGGAGGTCAGCCTGCTGTTCGAGGTCTGGGGACTCCCCCCCATGGCGGGGCGCGTGTGGGCTGCTCTGCTCGTCACGGATCAACCGCACCTCTCTGCGACCGACCTTCGGGAACAGATCGGCGCGAGCGCCGGGTCGATCTCGGCCGCTCTCGCTGCGCTGACCCGGATGGGGATCATCGATCGCGTGTGGGTGCCGGGCGATCGGAGGAGCTACTACGCCACGTCCACCGCTGCTCTCGAGCACCTCCTGGAGCGAAAGGCCGAGGCGCTCACTCAGATGGTGGGCCTTGCCGAGCGCGGCGTCGAAGCCTTCTCGGATGTCGATCCGGCCAAGGCGCGCCTCGAGGAGATGCGCGATTTCTACGCCTGGTTCGATCGTGAGTTCGACGTGCTGATCGAACGCTGGCGAACCGAGCACCGCGCCGAGCGGGGAGGAGAGGAATCCTCATGACCGGGAACAACCGACTCATCCACCTCGAAGGTGTCTCACGACGATACGAACTCGGTGAGACCACGGTTACCGCCCTCGACACGGTCGATCTGACCGTCCACGACGGTGAGTTCGTCGTCGTTCTCGGCCCCTCGGGGAGCGGGAAGACGACCCTCATCAACCTCATCGGCGCGCTCGACACGGCGACGGATGGCACGATCAACGTCGCCGGTGTCGACATCACGGAGACGAAGCGGAAGGATCTCTTCGGTTTCCGCCGGCAATCGGTGAGCTTCATCTTCCAGAGCTTCAACATCTTCCCCGGCCTCACCGCTCTCGAGAACGTCCAGTTCGGTATCGACGCCGCCGGCCGCGACGACGCTCCGGCAGCGCAGGAGGTTCTCGATCGGGTCGGGCTCGGGGATCGGGCGGAACACTTCCCCCACGAGCTGTCGGGTGGCGAGCAGCAGCGCGTCGCCATCGCCCGAGCACTGGCGACGGGAAACCCGATCCTGCTGGCCGACGAGCCGACCGGCGAACTCGATTTCACGACCGGCGTCCAGATCCTCGAGCTGTTGCGCGAGCAGGCCGGCCCGGGCAAGGCGGTCCTCGTGGTCACCCACAATCGGGAGATCTCGCGGATCGCCGATCGTGTCGTTGAGTTGTCGAGCGGAAGGATCGAGTCCGACGGACCCCCGATGGGCGGCCGCGCCGAACTCGCCGACCTGCACTGGTAGAAGGGCGTCATGGGTTCGACTCGCATGTGGCTGAAGTGGTCGTGGAGGGATCTCCGCACCCGGTGGGTTCAGGTCGTTGTCATCTCGCTGATCATCGCTCTCGGCGTTGGCGCCTACTCGGGGCTGTCGTCCTTGGTTCAGTGGCGGAAGATCACCGCCGATCACAGCTACGAACTCCTCAACATGTACGACCTGCGGGTGGAGTTGGCCGAGGGCTCCGCCGTCGCCGCCGACTCGATGCTCGCGGTTGCCGAGTCCGCCGACACCGATGGCGTGATCGCGAAGGTGGAGGAGCGCCTCCAGGTCCCCACGCAGGTGTCGACGAGTACGCCCGAGGGTGACGTCGTGGTGCGTGGCGTCGTCGTGGGTGTGCCGCTTACGGACGGTGGCCCCCACGTGAACGCGATCGACGTTCCTGAGGGAGCGGTGATGGCAGAAGACGACGCAGGCGAGTTCACGGCGCTCGTGGAACGGAACTTCGCTCTCTACTACGACCTCCCGACCGAGGGCACGCTCCTGCTCAGCGGCGGGCGTGAACTCGACTATGTCGGGCATGCCACGACGCCGGAGTACTTCATGGTCATGACCGACGACGGCGGCTTCTTCGCACAAGCGAGTTTCGCCGCGGTGTTCACCTCGCTCGAGACCGCCGGTGAGATCGCCGGCCAACCGGGTACGGTGAACGACCTCGTGTTGACGCTCGAGTCGGGGACCGATCGCGACGCGTTCGGGGAGGCCCTCTCGGAGGCCTTCGCCTCTGCCATGCCGGAGATCGGCATCATCGTGACTACGACGGACGACGACGCGGCATACACCGCTACCTACGAGGACATCGAGGGGGACCAGCAGTTCTTCACCATCCTCGCGTTCGTCATCCTCGCCGGTTCCGCTGCTGCGGCCGTGAACCTGACGGCCCGCATGGTGGACCAGACGCGTCGCGAGATGGGTGTGGCGATGGCGCTCGGCGTCCGAAGGCGCCGGATCGCGTTGCGGCCGATGCTGCTCGGCATCCAGATCGCCATCCTCGGTGTGATCCTCGGTCTCGCCGTGGGTTGGGCGATCGCGTCGGCAATGGCTGGTCTCCTGGACTCGTTCCTCCCGATGCCTGAATGGCTCACGCCGACGCAGTGGGACGTGTTCATCACCGCGGCGGCTCTCGGGTTCGTGCTACCGGTTGTGGCTGTGGCGTTCCCCGTGTGGCGAGCGATCCGCGTCAACCCGGTTGACGCTATCCGCACCGGGCACCTCGCATCGCGCGGTGGCGGCCTCGCGCCGCTTGTCAAGCGCCTTGGACTGCCCGGTGACACGTTCGCTCAGATGCCACTTCGCAACGTCCTGCGCGCTCCCCGACGCGGTCTTCTGACGGCGCTCGGGATAGGAGCCACGATCATCGTGCTCGTCACCATCGTGGCTGCGATCGATA
Source organism: Actinomycetota bacterium (assembly GCA_034660035.1). Classification (GTDB taxonomy): domain Bacteria; phylum Actinomycetota; class Acidimicrobiia; order Spongiisociales; family UBA5794; genus JAHEEL01. The sequence goes on from JAYEIJ010000140.1 coordinate 3,195, forward strand.
CCTTCCTCGGAGCCGTGTCGAAGGGCGGCGAGGAGGCGACGGGCGGCGTACCGGACCGGGTGATCGTTGAGTTCGACTCCGTCTATCCGGCAACGGACGGACCGGTCGCTGTAGTGCTCGCATCGCCTTCGATCTCAGACGGCGAAGCGATGCTCCGCGTTCCCGGCGAGTACGAGAACGGTTCGGATCCGTTCGGCGCACTTGTCGAGTTCATCGACTGGGAGAATGGTCTGTTCCGCCCGGGCATCGAAGAGGGCGCAGCCCCCGGCGATGAACCCGCGGTGGTCATCTCGCCGAAGGCCGCGGATGATCTCGGCGTCGGTGTCGGTGACACGGTCGCCATCAGGCTGCCGCAGCGCACCGGCCCCTTCTCCTACGCGCTCGAGACGATGAATCTCCCGGTGAGCGGCATCCACTCCCATCCGTTCCGCGCCGTCACGTACATGACGACCGACCACGCCTCGCTGCTCGGACTCGAAGGACTCGCGAACGTGGCGTCGGTGATCGGTGCCGACGGCGTCGAGGTCGGGGATCTCCAGGCCGAATTCCTCGACATCGAAGCGGTGACGTCGGTGCAGCGCGCCGACGCGACCGCCCGGCTCATGGAGGATTTCATGGCCCAGTTCATCGGGATCTTCCAGCTCTTCATGCTGGTGGTACTGATACTCGCCGTGCTCATTGCGTTCAATGCCGCTGCGATCTCCGTTGACGAGCGACGGCGTGAGCACGCCACGATGTTTGCCTACGGCGTGCGGCCGAGGAAGGTGATCCGCATGCTCCTCGTGGAGAGCGCGATGGTCGGTGTCGTTGCGACGATCATCGGGGTCGTCGGTGGATTCTGGCTGCTCGGCTACTTCATGAAGGCTTCGGCCGAGACGATGCCCGACGTCGCTCTGCCGATCATCGTTACCCCTTCGACGGTCTTGTGGGCGGCCTTCGTCGGCGTTGTCGCGGTCGGGCTTGCGCCCCTGCTGACCGCCCCGCGCAGGCTCCGCAAGATGGATCTCCCATCGACACTGCGGGTGATGGAGTAGAGCCGCTCGATCGTCATGTTGTTCCATGGACTGGCGAGCACCTATGCGAACCTGCGGGTCCGGGGTTCGCGGGGTATTCGCGTGTGGTTGGGTGCGGCGATGGACCGGCCGGATCTCCTCACCTCACACGCCGGTCGACGGTTCGGCTGCCCCGTCACCGGTGTCGATCCCCGCGGCGGATACCGGCGGCGTGGCGCCTCCGCGCCGAGGGCGTGTCGTGATGAACACGCCGACGAGAACGACGAGAAGACCGACGGCGGCCGACGGATCGAGTTTCTCGCCGAGGACGAGTGCGCCGAGGATCACAGCGACGGCCGGAATCAGATAGGCGATCAACGAGACGGTGACCGCCCTGGTGTGCCCGAGCATCCTGAAGTACAGCCAGATAGGGATGGCGCTTGCCCAAATGGCCAATCCGACGATGCCTGCGATGGCGATCGGCTCCGGCTCGACGTTCCACGGCTGTTCCAGCACGAGGGCAACGGCGACGGCGACCGCGCCCGCAACGAGCTGCTGGCGCATCGCGAGGCGGGGAGCGTCCTGAGGACCGATCATGCGCGCGTAGACCGTTCCCGCGGCGTAGCTGAGGGCGACTACGACCATCGCGATCTGGCCGGCAAGATCCTGACCCCCGAACGACGCCGGCGTGACACCGATGATCAGACCTACTCCGCCGAGCCCGATCACGACGCCGCCGACCTGGACACCGCTGATTCGCTCACTGGCGAGGAAGAAGTGCGCCAGGACCACAACGAAGATCGGCGCCGCCGCACTGAGCATCCCCGCTGCGGAGCTGTCGAGCCGCAGCAGCGCCCACGCCGTGAGCACGTTCGGCAGCCATCCGCTCAAGGTTCCGAGTACCAGCGGCGGTACCCAACTGTCGCTCGACTGCCCTGCCTCTCTCCTTCTTGCACTCACGGCGATCCAGAGAATCGCCGCTGCGAGGAGTCCCCGAACACCCGACATCGTGAACGCGGGCACCGACGGGACCGCGACCTTCATCAGGAGGAAGGTGCTGCCCCACATGAGGGCGAGAAGCCCGAGTTCGATCCAGACCCGCGTGTCGACACCGGTGTGAGATCGTTTCGATTCGGTGGGGTTGGGCATCAGTCCAGGGTCCTTGATCCATCGGAGGTCCACCGACCCTACCGGTGTCAGAAATCCTCACTCTCATCATTGGCTGACATTCGGTGCGGCAACCTCCACGGGTCTCGCGATCGATGGGCGCTCGAGAATGTCGAGCAGATCGTGCTCGGTCACGCGAATCTTTCACACACGGGTGATATATCTAGACCTATGTCGTTTGGATATACTGTGGGTATGGTGAAACGACTCGTCGACATCGATGACGATGCCCTCGATCGGGCCCGCCGCGTGCTCGGAACGAGGACGATGAAGGAAACCGTCAACATTGCCCTCCAAGAGGTGATCGACCTCGACCGTCGGCGTAGGTTCATCGATCGGATCGTGGCGTCCGACGGACACGATCTTGATGATGACGAGGTAATGGATCGTGCCTGGCGCTGACCCCGACCGCTATCTCGTCGACACGAGCGCTCTGGCAAGAGCGAGTGAACCGGGCGTCGGAGAGCGATTGCATCGACTCGCAGAGGCCGGGCTGCTCGTGACGTGCGCCATCGTCGACCTCGAGGTGCTCTACTCGGCTCGAAGCCGGGAAGACTACGACGACATGGCCGACGAACTCGCCGGATTCGAACGCATCCCGATCGACGAAGCGGTGATGGATCGGGCGAAGTACATTCAACGGTCACTGGCGACCATCGGCCGTCACCGTCTTCCGATCCCCGATCTGATCATCGCCGCCGCCGCAGAGGCCGGAGGAGCGACGGTGCTTCACTACGACCGTGACTTCGCCCGGATCGCCGAGATCACCGGACAGGCACACGAGTGGATTGCGCTTCCCGGTTCCATCGACTGACCGAGCGCTCTGGTCGCCACGCCTCAGGAGAAGATCGTCTTCGGTTTCTCCTCGAGCACGCCGTCGACGTAGATGTCGAGCTTCTCGTTGTAGAAGGCGACGTAGCCGGCGATCTCCTGCGATTCGCGTAGCGGCGTGTCGTAGCCCCACACGACATCGTCATGGGCGTCGCCGGTCGTGTTGATCGACCAGTACCGGGACGTGCCCTTGTACGGGCAGTGGGTTGCCGTGTCCGTTGCGGTGAGGTACTCGAAGTTGACGTCCGTCTTCGGTAGGTAGTAGCGAGCGGGGAGACCCGTTTCGAACAGGAACCGGGGTTTGTTGGATTCGGCCACGGTCACGCCGTCGACCTCGACGCGTATGGTCCGCGAACTCTGGAGAACGTCGACGCGTGTATACGGGTCGCGGGCGTGGACGTAGACCTCTTCATCCTCTTCGAACCAGGCGTCCATCGCCCTCCACTCGAATGCGACATGGTCGCGGAGTTCCTCGATCGGCGAGTCCGTGTGCCGGTAGGCGGCCTGTTCGGCGGTGCGACGCGTGCTCTTCACATCGAAAACCTCGGCGGTACCGCGGCTCGGCGAGCGTTTCGTGTGCTCCGTTGGAAGGAGGGCGCCCATTCGAACGTCGTCTCGGGGGAAGTAGTAGACGGGGTAGTAGGGCTTCTCCCAGACCAGCTTCGGGCGAGTGGTGTCGGCGATGACCTCGCCACCGAGATAGACCCTGATCCTCTTGTTTCCATCTTCGATCCGAACGCGGCCGCGGCTCATCAGTGTTCCCTCTCGTATTCGTGTGATCGGACAACTTGCGGGAGGCGGGATGCATTCCCGGAGTAGCGGAGTAGCGGAGTAGCGGAGTACCGGAGTACCGGAGGAGCACACACTCTTCACCGCCTGTCGCCTGCGGATTCGTTCAATCCGACGGAGCGTTTCTAGCATCAGGACCGGGCCTGTAGGTAGGAGGTTCTGATGGCCGGTGT
>JAYEIJ010000140.1:7246-9320 GCA_034660035.1 Actinomycetota bacterium
CGGAGTACCGGAGTACCGGAGGAGCACACACTCTTCACCGCCTGTCGCCTGCGGATTCGTTCAATCCGACGGAGCGTTTCTAGCATCAGGACCGGGCCTGTAGGTAGGAGGTTCTGATGGCCGGTGTGGTGGGATCCCGACGGTTCGGATGGTTGGTACTCCTCTTCGTAGTGGTGGGGGTGATCGCCGGTTGCGGCTCCGATGGTGAGGTATCGGCGCCGTCATCCAGCACATCAACTACGGCCAGCGCTGAGAACACTGAGCCGGCCGATCTCGAGGTTGACGAGTTCGGCATCGTGGAAACGTCGGCGATCACTGCTGCGTTCCTTCCTGAGATCACCGAGAACGACATCGAGATCATCGAGGGTGATGCGGGCACGTCGTATCGCTACGTGTTCCCCACGGGTGATCTCGCCGATGGCGTCACGGTCGATCTCGAAGCCCGTTGGGAACCGGTCGACGGTGGCCTCCAACCGAGCCTGGAGTGGAACCTGACCGGCGGCGATTCGAGTCCTTCAGACTTCGCATTCACAGTGAGCCTGCCAAAGAGCTTCGCCGAATCTGTCGACGACATTGACTTCGACCCGCAACCTACCGAGATCATCGACCCGGACCCAGAGGTCAGATGGCAGCTCAACATTGAGTCTGCTCCACGCATCTCTGCAATGAGTTCTCGCCTGATTAGGGCAAGTGACCCGTCGGATGCCGTGAGAATGGTCATGGACGCTCTCAACGCGATTCAGATCCACAGAGAGCTATCTGCCTGTGAGGGCCGTTTTCGGAGCACACAAACCGTGGCGCAGTGCTACCTCAACGTCGTGGCGATCAATGCGCGCTGGTTCGACTATGTGTCCTGCGATGCACTAGATAGGGCGATCGGTCGCGCCTACCGCGACTACCCGGGATTCTCTCTCGCATGCGAGACAGTTGTCGGTCTTGCAAAGACCGGGGCCACCAGCCAATGCTCCAGTGGAAGAAGCCCCGAGGAGATACAGGGTTGTCAGGATGCGATGTGGATGCTGTTCGCAGGGTCCTGCCCACTCGGCGAGGGGCTGGATCGACAGATCTGTCTATATGACGCAGCCGTCGCGGTCGGCGACGAGTGGTGGTGCATACATCTAGGGAATCTTGGAATGGGAAATCCGGAGATGGCGAACGACTGTCGCGCTGCGATCACGAAGGACCCTTCATACTGTGCGAAGACCGAAGACCCCGACTTGAGGGCGAGCTGTTGCGAGAACTTCCGCGGCACCGAAGACTACGACACCTGCCTCGGTTCGACCGGGGAAGATGCCACCGGAGAGAGCACGACCACGACGGTCGATGAAGAGACGACGACCACAGCCACCGAAGAAACGACAACGACAGAGCCAACAGAAGAGGATCCCCCGCCAGCGATCCCGGCCGGGACGTACACCGGGTCCTTCGACGAGGTGCTGCTCATCGACCTGCTCGCCTACGACTTCGGAAAGCCCGAGATCAACACAATCACCGTCACCGTCGACGACGAAGGCATCATCAGCGGCGAGTTCGCCGTTCACCAGGAAGGCGTGTTCCTCGGATGCCCCGGAGCGGTCGACGACTGGACGGGGATCGTCGATTCGGGTCAACAGATCGGACCAGAACTTCCCCAGATCGTGAACGTGACAGTGAGCTCTTCAGGCTTCCAGAGCTTCGAGGCCGTGGGCTTCGGTCCCGGCGCTGCACATTGTCTCGTGCCCCCGGTCCCGTATAGCGATGGTGGCTTGCTCGCAATGAGTTTCGATCGAGTTGTCGACGGTCTGCTCACTGGAGACGCCGACGACTACATGCCATTCGAACTTCAACTCGTACCGTAGAGACGAGAGGGTTGGGGTGGGTCCGGTCGTATGTACCGGGCAGGGACGAGCTGTGAGCTACGAGCTGTGAGCCCTGAGCAAGACGCGGAAGGATTCACCCGCTACGGACTACGACCGAACGGGAGGCTCTCGAGTCAGGCCAGTAGGCCGTTGGGGGCGAACGTGACGGTCATCGGGCCGACGTCGAGGGTGACTTCGGTGTCGCCGCGGTGGCGGCCGGTCTCGACGAAGACGCC
>JAYEIJ010000141.1:0-29224 GCA_034660035.1 Actinomycetota bacterium
ATCGCCACCAACGATGCGTCGCGGTGAACACCTCCTACCATTGAGGCCCCCGCCCTCGTAGCTCAGGGGATAGAGCACCGGTTTCCTAAACCGGGTGTCGCAAGTTCGATTCTTGCCGAGGGCGCCAGCCGAAACCGTTACGCACCACGGGTTTCGGGCTTAACACGGACCCCCTTAGGTGTGGCTGGATGCGTTCCAGCGCGCGCTTATCGCGCGCGACGGAGATATGCGAGTGCCGTTCGCCCTCGTTCGAACCGCCACAGAGCGTCACCAGGGACGCCTGTCACATCCCCTCACACAACGCCGAGCAGGACATCGCAGCACCATCACGCGCGAGCGACCCGGGAGTTCCGACAGCAGTCGAAGCGGGCAACTCAGGTGGTCTTCGTGACCTTCTGGAGTCCTCTCGGCTGTTCGGGGTCGATGCCGCGAACGCGTGCGAGCGCTTCGGTGAAGAGTTGGCCAGCGACGATGGCGGGGATGGGTGAGAGCCACTCCTCTGTGGGCGGGATCACGAGTGACGGTTCGCTCAGGGAAGGCTCGTCGGTAACGGTGAGTAGGTTCGCGTCTCTCTCACCTCGGATCCGATCAAGCATCTCTACGGTGCTGTCGAAGAGGGCGCCGCGAACGGCCACTGCGAGAACGGGGAACTTGGGTTCGAGGACCGCGAACGGCCCGTGGGCGAAGTCCGCAATGGAGAACGGATGGGCGAGGATGTAGGCCATCTCCTGGAGCTTCAACGCCCACTCGAACGCGGTGGAGTACTGGTAGCCGCGGCCGAGGACCACGCAATCGCGAACAGGTCCGAACGATCGAGCATGCTCGCTGATGGTCGCAGACGTTTCGAGTACGCCGGCGACGGCGCCGGGAACCATATGCAGCGACGCGGCACCTGTCGATGGATCGAGATGGGTCGCGATCATCGCGACGCTCATGAGCGTGGCGGTGTAGGTCTTGGTCGCAGCGATCGAGTGTTCCGGCCCCGCGCGGAGCGGGACGACGACGTCGGAGAGTTCAGCGAGCGGTGATTCTGGGTCGTTGGTGATTCCGATCGTTGGTCTGCCTTGCTTGCGGCCCTCTTCGACCACGGCGAGCAGGTCGGGCGACTGACCAGACTGGGAGATTCCGACGACGGCGGCACCGCCGAAATCTGGTGGAGTTCCATATGAGCTGTGAAGTGACGGGGCCGCGAGGGTGACGGGGAGATGCGCCTTGCTCCCCCACACGTACTTCGCGTAGCGGGCGGCATTGTCCGACGTACCGCGGGCAGCGATCACAACGTGATGCACGTCGGACGACCGGAGCAGCTCGGCGACATCCGCAGCGGCATTGCCGCCGCGTTCGATCAAGCCGGCAAGAACAGCAGGCTGTTCCGCAACCTCATCCAGGAGCGTCATTCATCCTCCAGTCGTTCGGAGTCTCTGAGAGAGGCCACGCGCCCGCCGATGATCGTTGCAGCTACTCGGTGGAACCAGCGATTGTTCCATCGCCGATGGCGACTTCGATCAGGCGGCCATCGGCTCCGTTCCCTCCGGTTATGCGAAGCCTCACGTCACACTCCATGTCCGCGCTCGTAGAGTCCGGCGATCCCGACCGGGAGCTTGCCAGCGGCAAGCAGTGTGCCGAACATCACATCCGCGGCTACTTCGAGGGATGGTCGACTGATCGAGTACGTGGCGAGGTGGGTACCCGACTGCGGATAGGCGCCCAGGTCGTAGGGAGTCCTCATCGCGATGGTGACGGTGGGGATGCCGGTGGCGAGCACCGCATTAGCGAGATCGGCCTGGGCCGGTTCGAGCGATGCTGCGACCGTGCCAACGACCGCGACATCGGCCCTTGCGGCACGTTCGGCGACAGCGGCAATCGCTGCTGCGTCGGGTCGGTGAGATACCACCATGTCGTCGATGTTCCGATGGTGGCGGCGTAGCGCATCGGCAAGGCTGGGGGTCTCGAACGACGACGTGTCCGCCAGCGTGAGATCTGTGGGCTCGGGTTGCACGACGAGGATCGCGCCGTGACCGGATCGGAGGGGAAGGAGACTGTCGGAGTCCCGAACGACTGTGATCGATCGTTCAGCCACCTCCTTGGCGAGATCGCGATGCGCTTTGCACCCGACCACTTCCAACGGGGGGTTAGGGAATCTGCCGACCCAGGCGCGAAGATCTGTGATCCGCTCGCGCGATCGCTCCAACATGGCCGGATCGATCAGGCGGCGTGAAAGCGCGAGCTGCAGGCCTGTAGTGATTCGCTCCTGCATGCCAGACTCGGCGGTGAGCAACAGCAGGTCAACACCGGCGCGAACAGCGGCGACGACGTCGATGATCTGCGCAGTTCCCTGTGTCAGCGCCTTCATGTCGAGGGCGTCGGTGATGACGACCCCTTCGAAGGACAGCTCGTCGCGTAGGAGTGTGGTCAGCACCTCGTGAGCGAGCGTTCCGGGGAGTTCGTCCGATCCAGTAACGGCAGGTAACGCGAAGTGGCCCGTCATCGCGAGTTTCACGCCGGCAGCGATGGCGGCCTTGAACGGGACGAGTTCGACTGCCTCGAGCCGATGCCGGTCGTGTCCGAGCACGGGGAGTGCATGATGAGAGTCCGTGTGGGCGTCGCCCTTGCCGGGAAAGTGCTTCATCGTCGCAGCAACGCCGACCGATTGGAGTCCGTTCACCGTCGCGGCAACGTGGCGTGCAACAGCGACGGGATCGTCACCGAACGATCGGATTCCGAGCGCCGGATTCGCGGGGTTCGTGTTGACGTCGGCAACCGGCGCGTAGTCCACGTTGACACCCAGCGCCCTCATCTCGGTGCCAATGGCCTTGCCGACTCGGCGAGTGAGCTCTGGATCGGCGGCGGCACCAAGGGCCATGTTGCCGGCAAAGGCTGTCGCCGGCTCGCCAATCGCCATGAACTGACCGGTCTCCTGATCGGTAGCGATGAGAAGCGGATCGTCGACCCGTCGCGATGCCTGGAGCGTCGTCGTCAATTCGGTGACTTGAGTCGCGTCTCGGTAGTTGCGGTGCCGGAACAGCGTCACTCCCGGCCCGTCGTGCCCAGCGATCGTCGAGAGCACCTCGGGCGGCGCCTCCGTGCCGTCAAACGACAGCATGAGCAGGCCACACGGCCTCGTCGTCACCCTTTCACCGATCCGGCGAGCAGTCCTCGTACGAAGTAGCGCTGGAGGGCGAGAAACACAACGAGTGGGAACACCATCGTCACGAATGCCCCGGCAGTGAGAACTTGCCATGCCTGGCCCCTCGATCCGACGAGCTCGTTCAGCTGTGCGGTCACGACCGCAACCTCCGAGTCGGTTCCGAGAAACACGAGGGCGACGAGCAAGTCGTTCCAGACCCAAAGGAACTGGAAGATCGCGAACGCCGCAAGAGCCGGTATCGAGAGCGGCAGGACGAGACGGGTGAACGTCGTGAAGTGCGATGCGCCGTCGATCTGTGCCGACTCGAAGAGGTCATGCGGTAGCTGCGAGATGTAGTTGTAGAGGAGGTAGATCGCCAGAGGCAGGCCGAACGCAGCGTGGGCCAACCAGATGCCGAGGAAGGTGCCGGTGAGCCCGAGTTCGCCGTAGGCACGCAACAGAGGGACGAGCGTCATCTGGAGGGGAACCACCAGCAGGGCGACGACGGTGGCGAACAGCGCGGCGCGCCCGGGGAACTTCATCCAGGCAAAGGCGTAGGCGGCGAACGCGGCGATCGTGATTGGGATGACGGTGGCTGGGATCGTGACGATGAGGCTGTTGACGAAGGCGTTGAACATGTTGTCCGCGGTGAGCACGTTGGAGTAGTTCACGAGCGTCCACGTCTCGGTAAACGGATGGGCGAAGACGGTCCACCAGCCACTCTTGGCGATGGCGTCGGAGCTGCGGAATGAGGAGATGAGGAGACCCACGGTCGGAATCGACCAGATCCCTGCGATGAAGACCACGGCAATGAACACCGGCGACCTGCGCCAGAACCCGCCGTGGATGTCACTCATGCGCCAATTCCTTGCTTCTTGAGACCGCGAACGTTGACCACCATGATCGGAATCACCGCGATCAACAGAATCACGGCCAATGACGATGCCCGTCCGAAGTTCCGGAACTTGAACATCTCTGTGAACATACGGTTGGCGACCACGTCGGTCTCGAACCTCCCACCCGTCATCACAAAGACGATGTCGAATACCTTGAGGATCGCGATGAAGATGGTCGTGGTCACGGTGATGATCGACGGGCGGATATTGGGCATGATCACCCGGAAGAAGATCTCCACCTCGGTCGCCCCATCGATCCGCGCCGCTTCAATGAGTTCTTGCGGAACGTTCTTGATCGCAGCAGACAGCACGACCATGGCAAAGCCGGTCATGAGCCACACCATGATGAGAATGAGGGCGAAGGTATTGAGAGGGATGGTCTGCATGAACGCGACGGGCGTGTTGCCAAACCACGTCCATATGGCATTGAGCAGACCGATCTGGGTCTCGCCCTCGGGTTGCCACCAGTACATGAAGCGCCATATCACGGAGGCGCCGACCATCGAGATGGCCATGGGGATGAAGACGAGAGTCTTGGACGTCTTCTCCCATCGCACCCGATCCACGAGGATCGCGATGACCAAGCCGATGATCACGGCACCACCTGTGGCAACGATCAGCCACACGACGTTGTTGCGCAATGCGACTTGCATATCGGGATCGGTGAAGACGAACTTGTAGTTCTCCACGAATCCACCGTCGAGGGTGAACGAGTCCCGAACGGTCAGGATGCCAGGCAACAGGAGCCAGAACCCGAGCAGGAAGAGCGCCGGGAAGAGGAACACCCACGGGCGAAGCACCGAAGTCGCCCGATCGGGGAGAAGCTCGATGAGCTTGTTGAAGATGGCATAGAGAGCCCAGATGCCTGCGATGCCGACGGCGAGGGCAACGGCGGCAATGATGAGCTTGGACATCACGGGGTTCATGCCGAGTTGGTCGATCGCCTCGGCCTCTCCCGCGAGACCGATTCTGCGGTAGATCCACGACAGAACCGTTGCCGGTCCGTCCTCGAGCGTCAGGAACCGCAGCCCGAGGAGCACGAGGAGGATCACACCGAGGGCGGCGAAAAACGTGCCGAGAACCCTCTTCAGCTCTGCTGCCGGATTCGTTGTCGTCGTCACTGCGTCTCCCGATGCGGTTGCGGGCGGGACGACCCGGGGGACGAGCCCCCGGGTCAATCTAGCTACTCGATCAGCCGGTTGGCCAACCGTCCTCGATGGTTTGGAAGATCGCCTCGGTGCCCTCACCGTTGGCGGCCACCCAGTCGACCATTCCAGCCCAGAAACTCCCGGCACCGACCTCGGCCGGCATGATGTCCGAGCCGTCGAAGCGGAACGTGTCGGCTCCGTTCAGGATCGCCGCGAGCTCATCGTTCGGGTACGCGGTGTACCAGTCAAGCGGAACGCTCTGGTTCGGAGACACGAAGCCGCCACGCTCAATCCAACCCTTCGCCGCGTCAGGCGTCGCCAAGAACTCCATGACGGCGCGGACCTCAGGTCGGTCGTTGAACATCATGAACTGGTCGCCGGAACCCAACACGGGCGAACCGAACTCGGCTTCGATCGGCGGGAAGTAGAAGAACGATGACTCAACACCCGGTGTGTAGATCGGGTTGTCGTCGGCGTCCTTCGGCCAAAAGTCCGGAATCCAAGCCGCCTGCTTGTGCATCCAGCACTTGGGTTGGTCGATCGGGTCGAACATCGGCGTTTGCGAATCGCCGACCCAGGTTGCGTTGATGCGGGTGTTGCCGCCGTAGACGTAGTCCGGTGTGAACCAGGCTGTCTTCATGTACTCAGCGGCCTCGAGGACCTCCGGGTGATTGAAGGGGATCTCGTGCGCTACCCACTGGTCATAGATGTCTGTCGGAGCGGTGCGGAGGAGGATGTCCTCCAGCCAGTCCGTCGCCACCCAACCGGAGGCGTCACCGTGTTCAATCGTCGTGCACCACGGGTTGCCGTTGCCGTCGGCGACGATCGTGTCGGACAGAGCGGTGAGCTCATCCCAAGTTGCCGGAATCTCATAGCCGTTGGCTGCGAACGCATCGACGGGGTACCAAACGATCGACTTGAGGTCGCCCTTGTAGAACACGCCGTACACGTCGCCCTCGTAGCTGCCCAAGTCGATGAACGACTGGATGTAGTCGGTTGCCAGTTGATCCTTGCTGAACCAATCGCCGAGCGGGACGAGCTTGCCCTCGGAGGCAAACGTCTGCATCTTCCCTGGTTGTGCAATCTGTGCGATGTCCGGAGCGTTGTTGCCGTCGACTCGAGTCGTCAGCACGGTCTCGTAGTTGGTGATTCCCTCGGTCTTCACCTGGATACCGGTGGCCGCGATGAACGGAACCATCGCTGCTGCGAAATTGGCGCCTTCCGTCGCGATCCACTGGCTGAGAATCTCAACCTCGGTTCCCGCATACTCACCTGCGAAGGCCTTGTCGAGATCCGCGTAGCCGGTGCTCTCTCCGGCAGGGGCGGCGGCCGTCGTGGTCGTCTCTTCTCCGCCACTTGCGGCCGTCGTAGTCGTCTCTTCTCCGCCACTTGCGGCCGTCGTAGTCGTCTCTTCTCCGCCACTTGCGGCCGTCGTAGTCGTGTCGCCTTCGTTGGCGCACGCCGCTGCGAGCAGGGCGAAGACAGCGATCATGATGACGATTCGCCATCGTTTCATGCTGTTTCCTTTCGTTGTGCCGGGCGCGTGAAGCACCCGGACTACTCCATTGTTTGCTGGTCGAGGTGGGTCGTCCCCGGGACACCGAAACGGAGTCCCAGATCGACCACGGTGATCTCATAGCGATCGGCGAGCGGAGCCATCAGAGGATCCCCATCTCGCGTTGGATGACGTACATCGCTGCGCCTCGCTGTGCTGCCCGTTCTACGGTACTCCTTCGCACACGAACGCGGGCTGCGACGGCGGGAAGAACTCGGCGGTCGTGCTCGGCCTTGGCCGCCTCGGCGAGACCGGGGACGAGCGAGCACGTTGGGCCAGTGAGCACCACATCGTGGATGTCGAGAATGCCGGTCGCCTCTGCAAGAACGGCGCCCAAGCGAGTCCCGATGCGAGCGACAACCTCCACTACCCGCTCATCGCTGCTCGCGAACGCCGCTGTCGCTTGCTCCACGATCGAGTCGCTCGATGTTGCCTCGGAATTGAGCGCTTCGCGAAGGTATCCCATGACAGCGTCGAGGCCGATGTCCTCCTCAAGAGTTCGTAACGTTCCGTCGGTGGTCCGCCTGGCGACATGTCCGATCTCGCCTGCGGCGTCCCCTTCGCCGCCGTGGAGTCTGCCGTCGAGAATGATTCCTGCGCCGACGCCGGGCCCGAGATTGATCACGAAGAGATTGTCGGTGCCGTGGTCCCCGAAGGCGTACTCCGCGAGTGCCATGGCACGACTGTCGTTGATCACATGAACCGGAACGCCGATGCGTTCTCGAATGATGCCGCCAACGTCGAGACCGTGCCAGTCAAGATTCGCCGCTGCGACGACAATTCCGTCGTGCGTCACGACACCGGGCGTCGCCACGCCGATCCCGAGGATCTGTCTGTCGCTCATCTCGACCATCGAGGCGGCGAACCTGCTCAGGGCGTCAATGTCCGGTGCCCCTCGCCGATCATGGGCCTCGACGGCCGACGTTTGAGCAATCTTGCCGCGGAGGTCCTCATCGGAGGCCGTCCATCGACCCTCACTCAGATTGATCGTGATGATCCTTCGCGAGCCGGCATCGATCTTCAGCATGGTTGGTGGTTTGCCGCCGCGCGAGGGCGCGGTCCCGATCTCGGCAACAACGCCGGCCTCGATGAGTTCGCCGACGAGGGCACCGACGGTGGCTCGCGTCAGTCCGGTCGCTCGGGCTATATCGGCGCGCGTGGTGGGCTCATCGGTGAATACCTGCTGGAGGGCGAAGCGTCGGTTCTGTTCGCGCGTATCACCATGCAATGACTTGGTCCTGACGCGAAGGGAACCAGTTCTACTCATATGTTTGGTTAGTTTACAAACATATTCAGAGAGATGCAACCAAGACGTTGAGATGGTGCACAACCGTGACGTACTTCTCCAGAGCCTCCTCTTGAGACGCGGAGTCGTTCACTGCCATGCGCCCATTATCGCCGCGGGGTGTGACAGAAACCGGAATCACGGAACGTGCCAAGGAGAACGGGCACGTTCACGACCCCGCCCTTCTGTCACAGCCGATCAGTACCTTGTCCAAGAACGACAACAAGGAGGACGCATGACAGGCATCGAATACCGGGATCTCGCCCATCGCCTCACCCCTGAGGCTGATCAGATCTTCTGCGAGATGGCACTCGCCCACCTCGAAGCTGGATCCGGCGATCGCCTCTTCATCCGCTCAGACACTCTGTCCGGAACGGGCCTCCACTTCCGGGGCCCCAACACGTCCAAGAGATGGCAGGGCTTCGATGGAGGGCTATCGAGAACCTCATTGGCTACGACCTTCTCCATGTCGGCTATTCAAGCCGCGGAACACAGAACTATCGCGTCTCCGGCGAAGGCCTTCACTTCTATCAATGGCTCATGGAGCAGAAAGGATCGCCGATCTCACAAGTCGATGATGTCGTTCGCCGATCGGTCGTTCACGAACACTGGAGGATCGTGTGGATCCGAACAAGCGTGGATCTTCTGCGCCACTTGATACTCCATGCCAATACCCGCTAGATAGTCAGGCGTAGGAAGCCCGAAGTGCTCAAGACGCGGAGCCTTCACCCGTACTGCCACGATTGACGCCGGTCCTTCGGCTGGCGAGATCTCCACTGGAATGCTCCTCCACGTGACGCCCCGGATCTACCCCTTCACCCTGAATCTCACGGGCTTGACCACGCGCTTTGCACCAGCGATGTCAACCAGTGGGGTTCGTCCGAATCTGAACGGACCCCACGGTTCCGCCAGCGCACGATCAACGACGTCCATCACCTCGGAGAAGCTCCCAACCAGCACAGCGTCCACATCGGCGGTAGCTCGAGCTTCGACTCCGAAGACGAACTCCAGGTACGTCCCTCCCTTCATGCGTATCCGTGGAGCGTCACCGTGACCTGCGCGCTGCAATGCCGCCATCACGACCGTTGCCGCCACAAGCCATTGCAGCCGTTGAACCGGGATCCCCGTCTTTGCTTGTGCCTGGTTGATCCACGTGTCGAGCACTCGTTTGCTGTTTGGCTCTTTCCCGCTTTCGGGAAGCTCCTAGAACCTGAGCAGGTACCCCATCATGATCGTCCGGCGTGCTCGTAGAGGTCGCCAGCCTCACTGGCGGAAATCAGCCCTTCGCTGCGTGCTTGAGTAATCGCCTGCTCAACAAGGCGATACGGCAGATGGCTTGCCGCCTGAGCGATCGCAACCGACACCTTGACTGCCGGGACCCCTTGCAGAAACCCTGTGTCGTCGGTCCCGAATCGCTGTCGATGCACCGCATACAGGTCACCACCAGCGCCCCTCGGGTAGTAGCGCGGCGGTACCGTCAGGTGGATCATTGAAGGGTTCACATCACACAACTCCCGCAGGGCCAACACTGTCTCGTGGCTCAGAACCCCACGCCTACCGGTCCACAACACGGCGAGCATGTACTGATCCAGCGCTTGCTGAGGGATCTCCGGAACCCGATACACGCCGTAGAACACCCGATCGAGCTTCCCACGATGCGCCAGCTTCCCGAGCTCTGTCTTGCCGATCCCGAGCGCCGCGGCATCATGAGATGTCACATAGCCATATTGGTCCGCAGCAATCCCCCATAGCTGTTCTCGAATGGTCACATCCACCTCACCTGGACAATCGCTCAAGTTTACCATTTTCGGTAAACTTGAGCGATATTGCTCGTCGCGTTTGAGTGCGGTCAGTCCCCCAGCGCAAGATCGTTCACCTACGACCCACGCATTCCGATCATCACCCGACTCACCTCAACGCCCACATCATCGAAACGGCCGCCAACTCCCCCAGGCTCCGCGCCAGAGGACCTTCCGAGAGCCCGTTCACAATCTCTGCGATGCGTTCCTGGAGAGGTGTCAGCACAACAACGCGACGCGACGGTGCCGCTCCAGCCAATCAACCCAAGCGTTGCGCACACTCCGGGGCAGAACAAGCTCATCCCACAGATCGATCAACTCGTCCGAACGAATGAACCGGCGAACATCATCTTCGTTGCCCTCACGCAGAACCTGTTCGTACACCCGAGCACGCTGCTGACGATCGGCAAGGTCATAACGACGGGAAGGACCGCTCCAACGAATGTGCAACGGCAACTCCACGATGCCGGCGGCCTTCTCCACGTCTCCGGCATCGAGGTCATCGGGTACAGCAGGAATCTGGACAGTGGCCCTGGTGACTGTCTCCATGATTGTCTCAGCGTACCGCCATCCTCCGTATCCGTCATGAGCAGGAACGCAATCCTGGCAACGGTTTCCCCCGCGTTCTCCCCGGTCGCGCTCAACACTCGGATCGGTTTCGTCAACCGGGTGTCGGAGGTTCGAATCCTCCCGAGGGCGCATACCGAAACTCGCGCCCATCAAGGGTTTCGAGATTCTCGCGGACCTCCGTAGCCATGGCTGCATGTTCTTCAGCGCGCGTCTATCGCTCGCAACAAAGATGCCCGGATGCCATTGGCCCTCTTTCGAACCACCACAGAGCGCCACCAGGGCGCCCACCGGAACCCGTCAGAAGCAGAGCCCGCGTGTATGGAACGCACACATGAGGGGTTGCGCGATCCGCCGCCGGGGAGTGAGGCTTGAGCACCAGTCTTACTGTCTCGGTGCGGACGCCATGACACGTCGGGCGACGGCGACACTTCTCCGGGCGTGGCCGACGGCCTTGGATGCTGCAGAGAGCGGTATGTCATCGGCGTCGTACTCGGCTTTCGTCTTCAGCGGCAGCCGTCGGCGGAGATCCTTGCCGAGTTCGGCGCCGTCCCTGCCAGCTTCTTTGAGCAGTGCGCCTGCCCGGTCGTGATCCTGCCCGGCCGCACGCTTGCCGAGACGGACACCGCAGACTGCTTCGGCGGCGTTGATGGCAGCGTGGATAGCCAGGCTGGTGGCGGCGATGCCGCGTTCCTCACCGAGTTCGTTCTCTCGCGGCTGCGGCCAGATACTCATCGGCCTTGGACAGGTAGCTGCGTGCCTGGGCAACACTCACGTTCCTCGTTCGCATCGATTTAGCCATTGTGGATTCCCGTGAGTTCATCGATCCCTCGTCCGTGGACAACGATCCCCTCGCGACGGATGTCGCTCCACACCGCTTGCCTGCTCGACAGTCGCGCACCTATGTCCTCGAATCCGACCTCGAGAACCTCGACGGGGTTCCCACTGATCCGGTGGATCCGGGATCGCCACTGCTCGATCGAGTCTGCCCACGCCTCGTCCGTGTCGTCCACACCCGTGGAGCGGATGAACACGGCGTCAATATCGCTCTCTGCGTCCGCCTCTCCCCGAGCAAAGGAACCGAAAGCGATCACCGACACCGGCACCACGGGCAGCACAGCGGCCACGCGGCCCATCTCCTCGATTACACCATCACGGCCTCGCGCTAGCGCGACCAGTGGACCCGCGGCGATGTGTTCGGGAACAAGCCGGAACAGCGACGAGGGAGGCGCCTCCCTGCGTTCAACGAGCCCCAACTCGACCAACCCCGGCAGCACGCGCGAGGCCTGTGCGACGCTCACGCCAGACAGGCGTGCAATGGTCCGCAGGTTCAGCTCGGCAGTGGTCTCCGCCAGTACGGCAAGCACGCGGCCCTGCACACCGGGAATCACAGCCTCGATAGGTCGTACGAAGTCCATAGCGACAGACTACCTGATATCCATCATGAATGAAACACTTGTTCCATTTATGCCGCGTGTTCGTCCACGCTCGCTCCGAACCGTCGGTGACTGAGAAGTGACGCGAAGCGGTGGGAAGACACCGAACAGCGAAATCCTCGCAATGCCCTCTGCCGCAAGGCTCATCCGGAGATGACGAGAGCTATCGCGAACCGTCAGAAGACGCCTGTGCCGGATTCCTCGACCGGGTTCGAGAGGAGCGAATCCTCCCGAGCGCGCTTGCCGAAGCCGGCTATGTCCGCGGACGTGGTGCGGACATGGCTCCGCGTAGAAGGACGTGGCCCGCGTGTGTGACCCCGAGATGATCCAAGCGACGCGTGTCGAACACCGCACCCTGTCCGTCAACTTCCCGGCAGGCACGCTCGACACTGGATCTCGAGACGCTGGAGTCGGCAGCGGCCTTCTCAGGACACCTCCGCGTCGGTCAGCCGGTATCGTTGGCCGCCGTCGCAACCATGGAGCAATACATGAGACCGAGCTGGGATGACTACTTTCTCGACCTCGTTGATCAGGTCGCATCTCGCGCCACGTGCGACCGGGGGAAGAGTGGATGCGTCGTGGTTCGGGACAAGCGAATCATCTGTACGGGCTACGTCGGGTCGCCCTCGGGCATGCCCCACTGCGACGAGGTCGGCCACGACCTGAAGAAGGTCATGGATGACGACGGGACCGTCCGCCAGCACTGTGTCCGAACCGTCCACGCAGAGCAGAACGCCATCGTCCAGGCCGCTCGCTACGGCCTTCCGCTCGAGGGAACGACGATCTACTGCTCGATGGAACCGTGCCGTGTCTGCGCCATGCTCATCGCCAGCAGCGGCATCTCCCGGGTTGTCGCTCGCCATCGATATCACGCCGGCAGCGACACCCCGGAGATCCTGGCGTCTGCAGACGTTGAACTCGAGATCATCGAAGACGTGGTGCAGGACTACGAGGGCCAGTAGGACCGTGCACCAACCGATCTCCCGGACAACACGGATTCCTTGGTTCTGTCCGGGCCACCCGGCCTAGCCCGTCGAAAGGCGGCTTGCTCTGCGGGATGGACTCTCCGTCAGCGACGAGCAACTCTCATAGGGACTGCCGTTTCTCGTCGTCATTGCATCGCTTCGCCCTGAAACTGTGCCGGCAACTGGATTGTGAACGAGTAGCCTCGCTGAGGTGGCGACATACGAAACGATGCTGACCGTTCCCCAGACGGTGGAAGAGACGTTCGCCTTCGTGAGCGATTTCCGCAACGCCGTCCTGTGGGATCCGCGCACCTACGCCGCGGATAAGGCCACCGACGGCCCCATCGGCGTCGGTACCCGGTTCGTGTTGACCGGCGGGATGCTCACGGAGGATCTCGTAGAACGCCTCCACATCCCCGGGTCGGTGGCCGGTATGGCACTGCCTTATGACGTGGTCGAGTTCGATGCGCCCCATGGGTTCGTCCTCGAGGGCGAGTCCCGGATCGTTCGCTACTCCGACCATCTCGAGTTCTTTCCCGACGGCGACGGCACGCGCCTTCGCTACGCGGCCGAACTCGAACTGAAGGGGCCCTTCGCGGTCATGGATCCGCTTCTCCGGATGATGTTCAAGCGAATCGGCGACGACGCTACGCGGGGTCTCCCTGCAGCGGTCATTCGCGCAGATTGATCCGTCCTATCCGGTTGCTCGTGGGGGCAGGACGACGCCGAAGCCGTGCCGGGCAAGCCGCATGATCACGTATCGGGGTGTGACGAGGTCGGCTACTCGCTCTTGACTCAACGCCTCAAGAACGGCGAGTTCCCCGGCGTACACATCGGGTCCTTGGCGGCGCGCATCGTTGAGAAGACGCGTGTTGCTCCAAACCTTGTCGCGCCCCTCCTTCAAGAACCTCCGGGTCCCCGCCCGATTGAACGGCGACATGAGCGTGTCGACGAAGTTGCGATCGCCGGGGGCTTCGAGTTCCATGATCCGCTTGTCCTCTTCGGGTACGCGTTGCACCAGGATCGAGTCCACATGCGCGTGATCGGAAGCCCGCAACGCCATCACCTCATCGTCGTCGAACTCCTCTTGCGTGATCACAGCGAGGAGCGCCTGCGGCAGGTCGTAGTTGATGTGAGCGTTGATGCCGAGCAGAGCGTGGCGCACCGGAGGGACGTATGGATCCTTCGAGACGTCGAAGGCCACCTGCCAGGGGCCTGGTGTAGGATCGCCGCGCTCCCAGGCCAAGAACGCTTTCATGTAGAGATCGGCGAACGCAAGACCCCAGCGCTCCGCCCATGCCGGGTCCACGAACTGCCCGGCTGCAGCGTCCTCCATCACCGCTCGGGTCGATCGCAGATAGGCCCCGTGGAAGTACTGCCGCTCGTCGTTGTCGGCGATGAGACGCTCACCGATCTCTTCCATGTGGGCGATGAGCGGATCGTGCTGTGACATTCAACAAGTCAAGCAGAACACCGCGCGGAGGGGGCCTCGACCGCGTAGGCTTTCCTGATGCCTTCGAACAGAGACATCGCCAGAACCGCGCTCGGAATGCAGCGACTGCTTGCCGTCGCCGGGATACTCGTGCTCATCATCGGGCTCCCGCTGTATCTGGTCCCGCAGAACAGCGAGGAGTATTTCTCGTGGTCGGTGCAACCGGCGCTGTCTGCCGCCTTTCTCGGCGGTGCCTATCTGGCCGCTGCCGTCATCGAGTTCAGTGCCGCACGCCAACGCGTTTGGGCCAACGCCAGGATCGCGGTCCCCGCAGTGCTGGTCTTCACGTTGCTGACGCTCTTCATCACTCTCGGCAACAACGATCAATACAACTACGGGGCTCCCGGCTTCGTTCAGAGTTTCGGGACCTGGGCGTGGCTTGTGGTCTACGTCGTGGTCCCGCCGATCATGACGATCGTCCTCGTGGTTCAACTCCTTCGCGGAGGCAGCGATCCGATACGGTCGCGGCCCATACCGGTGGCACTACGGGGCATCTTGGCCGTCGGCGGAGTCGCCCTTCTGGCGGGTGGGATCCTTCTCCTCATCGATCCCGGTGCGGCGTCCTGGATGTGGCCGTGGCCGGTGTCGTCGCTTACCGGCCGCGCTTTCGGCGCCTGGATGGTGGGATTCGGAATCGCGATGGTGCAGATCTCCTGGGAGGCCGACTGGAAGAGAGCCCGGCCGGCAACTACCGGCGCCGGCGTTCTCGGTGCACTGCAACTCGTCGCCGTGCTGCGGTACGTCGACGTTCCCGCCTGGGACGATCCTCAGCCGTGGGTGTACGTCGCAGTGATGGTCAGTTTCGTTGTGTTGGGCATCTGGGGCTGGCGCGCTGCGGGAGACATGGAAGACGGCGACGTAGATTCGGGCCGAGGGACCGCATAGGGCACGCTCAGGTATCCCAGCGCCGACCGGCGCGAACCGTTCGCACCGAGTTGCCGATGGTCTCGAGCGCCCGCTCAACCATCCAGAGGCGCTGGATCATCCCGTAGACTTCTTGCATGCCGACACCGCACATCTCTGCTGGACCGGACGACTTCGCCGATGTCTGCTTGCTCCCGGGCGATCCGCTGCGGGCACGCTATGTTGCTGAGACCTTCCTCGACGATGCAACGTCGGTCACGGCGGTTCGCAACATGGAGGGCTACACCGGCAGCTACTGCGGTCGACGCATTTCTGTGATGGGTTCCGGTATGGGGATCCCGTCGATCCTGATCTACGCAACGGAACTGATCCGCGAGTACGGCGTCACAACGCTCATCCGCATCGGAAGCTGCGGCGGCCTCCAGCCCGATCTATCGGTACGGGACATCGTCATCGCATCCGGCGCCTCTACGGATTCGAACGCGAACCGGATGCGATTCGGCGGCTTCGACTTCGCCGCCGTCGCGGATTTCGAACTCACACGGAAACTGGTCGAGGTAGCCGAGGAACGCGAAGTGCCGACCCGTGTGGGAAACATCCTCAGCTCCGACCAGTTCTACCACCCCCGAACCGAGATCTTCGAGGTCGCCCGTCGCATGGGTCTCCTCGCTGTGGAGATGGAGGCGGCCGGTCTCTTCGCAGCGGCCGCCGAACACGGAGCCCGTGCCGCCGCGATCTTGACCGTGAGCGACATCTTGGGATCCGAGGAATCGATGCCATCCGGGGATCGCCAGTCCTCCCTCGACGAGATGATCACGATCGCTCTAGAAACGACTCTGCGAATCGAGTAGTCGGTTCAGCACCGACCTGCGGGGCGTCAGAGCACCTACTCAACGAACGGTTCCCAGTTGGGGTAGATGGTTTCTGCGACAAGTTCGCCGTAGATCACGCGGCCGGCCGGCGACGGGTGGAAGTTGTCCGCGGCGAACAGGTCGGATCGACCTTCGGTCGGTGTGAACCAGTCGACGAGGACCGCGTTCTCATACCGTTCAACCCCGGCCGCGAGTTCCCGGTTCGTGGTTGCTTCCCAGTTCCTGGTCGGGACGTGGGCATTGATGAACACCATCCGGGGCACGTCGGCGGCAACCGCCATCAACTCATCGAAGTGGTGCGGCTGAACCGCCCCGTTCGTCCCGAGACCGATGATGATCACCTGTGGCGGGACCGGAAGAGCCAGCAGGTCCTCCACGAGGTCGGGAGCGTCGTAGAACTGGCGCGACACCGTGGCATCGACGGTCCCCGGCCCGATGCGCTTCTCGAGTTCTTCCTTCGCTCCCAGCATGACCGAGTCGCCGATCGCAGCGATCCATCCATCCTCCGGAGCGAAGACGTAGGTGGTCGACACGACCGCCGTGTTGCCATCCTCGTCGATGGCTTCGATCGCAACTTCGTTCTCGCCGATGTCCGACGGGAGCGTCACAACGAACGATCCCTGAGCGTCGACGTCGACAGGTTCACCGTTGACGAGAACCTCGACGGCGGTGTCCGTCGTCCCCGTGAATTCCAGCATGTAGGTGTCGACGACGTCGCCGTCGGTGGGGATGGTCTCAACGGTCGGCGGTTCGGCCGCCGGTGCTTCCGTCGTGGACGTCGTTGTGGTCTCGGGGGCGACCGTCGTCTCCACGGCGGTGGTGGTCGTCGACTCCATCGGTGCGAACGTATCCGTCGTGGTGATCTCCGCCGCGGGCGCGCTGGTGCAGGCGGCACCGAGCAACGCGAGAAGTGTCATCAGAATCATCAGTCGTTTCATGGGAGGGATTCTCCCCCGCTTCCACAGCTACTTGTGTCTCGATAGGATTCCGTTCAGCAACCCGAGGACCTACTCATGCCCGATCAAGACAATCCAGCCGAACCGTTCCAAGAGGAAGTGCACGCCGAGGTCGTGCAGATCAACCAGGGCGGGGCCGGCCACATCGATGCCGATTCGGTCTCGATCCGACAAGGAGGCGTCCAGACCATCGCCTCCGGTTCGGCCGACATCACACAAGGTGGGGCGTTCTTCATCGACGCCGAACACGCAACTGTGAATCAGTCTGGAGCCGGAATCATCGTCGCCGAAGAGGCAACCCTGGATCACGCCACCACCGGTTTGGTCGTGGCCTCGAAGATCAACGCGAAGAACTCGAGGATCGCGCTTCTTCTCGCCGGAACCGTCGAGGGAAGGCCCGACATCGCCGTCGACGCCAGGGTCGCCGCCATCATCGGTGCCTCGGCTGTCGTCACGCTGTTCATCCTGCGCAAGCTGTTCCGGTCCTGAGTCCCTTGCCCATCGCCGTCTGATCAAGGATCCGGTGCGGTGGAGGCGGGTCATGTCCGATCGACCCCATCACAATCTCGAGTGTCCAAGCTGTTGGGCGCGATGGCCGGGCGGTAGTCTGAAGCTGTGAACCCACTCTGGTATGTCGACGCCGTGTTCTACGAGGTTCCGGTCTACGCGTTCTTCGACACCAACGGGGACGGTGTCGGGGACTTCGCGGGTCTGACCGAGAAACTCGACTACCTCGAATGGCTCGGCATCACCTGCATCTGGCTGCTCCCGTTCTACGAATCGCCACTACGCGACGGCGGCTACGACATCTCAGACTTCCGATCGATCCTGTCCCGCTACGGAACCGTCGACGACGTCCGCGCCTTCCTCGAAGAGGCCCATCAACGTGGGTTGCGGGTCATTGCGGACATGATCGTCAACCACACGAGCGACCAGCACCCGTGGTTCCAGGAAGCGCGTCTGCCCGGGTCACCGCTCCGGTCCCGCTACGTCTGGTCCGACACACCGGACCGCTTCCCCGACGCACGGGTGATCTTCACCGACACCCACCATTCGAACTGGACCTGGGACCCGGTCGCCGGTGCCTACTACTGGCACCGGTTCTTCGACCACCAGCCGGACCTCAACTTCGATGACCCCGCCGTTCGGGACGAGATCGAGGGCATCATCCGATTCTGGCTCACGCTCGGATTCGACGGACTGCGCCTCGACGCGGTGCCCTACCTCTACGAACGCGACGATACGAACGGCGAGAACCTGCCCGAAACGCACGCCTATCTGAAACGCCTCCGGGCCATGGTCGACGCCGAGTTCGACGACCGAATGCTCCTCGCTGAAGCGAACCAGTGGCCCGACAACGTGGTCGAGTACTTCGGCGAGGGCGACGAGTTCCACATGGCGTACCACTTCCCGCTCATGCCACGGCTGTTCATGGCACTGGCTCAGGGTGACGCCGGCGCCGTTATCGACGTTCTTGAGAACACCCCCGACATCCCCGATGGATGCCGATGGGGCATCTTCTTGCGCAACCACGACGAACTGACACTCGAGATGGTCACCGACGAAGAGCGACAGTATCTGTGGGATCGCTACGCCCCGGAACCGTCGATGCGCAAGAACATCGGCATCCGACGGCGCCTCGCTCCCCTCCTCGACGGAGACCGCCGGAGGATCGAACTCCTCCATGCCCTTCTACTCTCGCTGCCGGGGAGTCCGTTCCTCTACTACGGCGACGAGATCGGGATGGGCGATGAGCATCTCCTCGACGACCGGGATGGGGTCCGAACCCCGATGCAGTGGGACTCTTCTCCGACCGCCGGCTTCTCAACCGCCGGGCCTCAAGACCTGTACCTGCCGGTCGTGTCGTCGCCCGGATACTCGCCGACTGCCGTGAACGTGGCCGCCCAACGCGACGATCCCGGATCCCTGCTGCTCTGGACACGGAAGATGCTCGATCTCCGATCCGGCCTGTCGGCCCTGGGCGCGGGGGCTTTCCAGATGGTCCCTGCATCCGAATCGGCAGTCTTCGCATTCGTGCGTTCCGGCGCCGACGCGACCGTGCTCGTCGTGGCGAACTTCTCAGACGCTCCGGTGGTGTCCGATCTCGACATGGACCTGACGCCGACGGCGACCCTGGCCGCGGCGCCGGGGACTTCGCTCGACGAGACGACGATCACGCTCGATCCCCACGGCTGGGGATGGTTTCAGGTCGAACGCCGATTCACCGTCATCGCTGCGAGGCACGGCGACTGATCAAGATGGGTCACACCGCAACCTCTGCTGTAGCGTTTCGATCGTGACATCCCCACAGCCCGCACTCGAATGGTGGAAGACCGCAGTCGTCTACCAGATCTACCCACGATCGTTCCAGGACACGACAGGTAGCGGCACGGGCGATCTCAACGGCATCACGGAGCATCTCGAGTACCTCTCCGACACGCTCGGTGTCGACGCCATCTGGATCTCACCGTTCTACACGTCACCGATGGCCGATTTCGGATACGACGTCGCCGACTACACAGACGTCGATCCGATCTTCGGAACCCTCGACGATTTCGACCTCCTCCTCACCGAAGCCCACGACCGCGGCCTCAAAGTGATCGTCGACTGGGTCCCCAACCACTCATCGGATCAGCACCCATGGTTCGTCGAGTCTCGGTCATCGCTCAGCGATCCGAAACGGAACTGGTATGTATGGCAGAACCCGAAGCCCGATGGATCGCTGCCGAACAACTGGCAGTCTCTCTTCGGGGGACCGGCCTGGGAGTACGACAACACCACCGGCCAGTACTACCTCCACTCGTTCCTTCCCCAGCAGCCCGATCTCAACTGGCGCAACCCCGAAGTGGTCGCGGCGATGCACGACACGTTGCGATTCTGGCTCGACCGTGGCGTCGACGGATTCCGGATCGACGTTGCCCACTTCATCATGAAGGATCCGGATCTCGCCGACAACCCGCCTGCCGCACCGTCGAACAACGGCGCCGAGTTCAAGACGATGAGCGGATACGATGACTGGGACCACCATCACGACAAAGGTCATCCCGACGTCCACGAGGCATTCAGGGGGATCCGCCGAGTCCTCGACGAATATGACGGCGATCGATTCTCCGTCGGGGAGATCCATGTCTTCGACTGGGACGAGTGGGCGTCGTACTACGGCAATGGAGACGAACTCCACATGCCGTTCAACTTCTCCCTCGTGTGGTCCGACTGGAAACCCGCTTCGATCCGCGACCGCGTCCAAGGCCTCGAGGCGGCGATTCCACCCCACGGATGGCCGAACTACGTGCTCGGAAACCACGACGAACAACGCCTTGCAACCCGGTACGGACCCCGGAATACCCGGGCCGCCGCTGTTCTGCTCCTGACGCTGCGCGGCCAACCGACCATCTACTACGGAGATGAACTTGGTCTCCGTGACACCGACGTACCGTCCGAACAGGCACAAGATCCGTGGGGAAGTCGCGTCCCGGGCATGAGCCGCGATGGATGCCGCACGCCTATGCCCTGGTCCTCCGTCGCCGGTCACGGTTTCACTGGCCCCGCGACTGAGCCGTGGCTCCCCTTCGGGGATGATGCGGATAGCCGCAACGTTGGGACACAGATCGAGGACCCATCGTCGATCCTGAGTCTCTACCGGCGGCTCCTTCGACTCAGGAAGCAACGTCCATCGTTGCATCGGGGCGGGATCGCGTTCATGGACAACGTCCCGGATGGTGTCCTCGGTTTCATCAGAACCGATGGGACCGAACACACCACCGTGCTGATCAACTTCACCGACGAGGCCAAACGCACCTCCATCCCGGATGGGGCCACACTTCTGATCTCGACCGACCAGAAGCGAGCCGGGATTCGATCACGCGTGATCGGCATCGGCCCGAACGAGGCGCTCGCGATCGATCCCGAGCCCAGCGCCTGAACGCACCGTGCCCGGGATCGAGGGGGATCAGTCCGCGGGGACCAGATCCTTCGTGTCGAGCTTCGACTTCGTGAAGATGCCGAGCAGGCCCTTGAGCCCGACCGACATGATGATGTTGATCATGAAGAAGACGAATCCGATCAGGATGAGCGCACCCGAGATGGCAGCGAGCCACATGTAGGAGGCGTACTCACCCTCCATGTAGACCGTGCGGCGCAGCATGCCCTGCAGCCCCGCCATGCCCATGAAGGCACCCATACCGATCCCGCCGACGAGGGTGCCCCAGAAGTGGACGTTGGTCATCCACTGGCTGTAGAGCTTCACGCCGTTCGTCAGCAGGGGCCATAAGACGTAGATCGCGGCGTACAGCGTCATCCCCAGTCCCACGAGAATCGCAACGTGCACATGCGGTCCGATGATCCACTGCGTGTTGTGGAGGATCCGGTTGAGACCGATGTCCGCCTGCATGATCCCCGCCGGAACAGCGAGACCGAACCCGAGGAGACCACCGAGCAAGAACTTCAGCTCGTTGGTCATCTTCAGGGGCCGGGCCATCCACAGTGTCGCCAGGGTGATGAAGATCGCAAGGCCCTGCGTGATGAGCTCGAACGCCGTAACCAGCTCGCCGGAAACGATCTTGAGGATCGCTGGTTGGGACTGATCGGACAGCAGATGGTGTGACCACACCGTCCACGACACGATCAACTCGACGGCCAACGCAGCCCGGGCGATGTTCTGCATGAACAGCTTCTTGCCCGTGATCAGCATGGCGAGCAGATACCAGGTACCGGCCACGAAGATGAGGACGAGGCCGTCGGCAACGAGGTCGAGGCCCCACCAGTACCAGTTCTTGTACAAGAGCGCGTCGATCGCCGTATCAGCGAGATTGACGCCGGCCAGATGCCAGATCATGTAGATCAGGATCAGTACGCCCGAGAACGTGATGATGAGTGCGTTGAGCGCCACATCCACGGAGCCTCGTGCGATCGCAGCGACGGGGAGTGGCACGAGGTGCTCTTTCTTCTCCTTGCGGAACAGGTTCGCGAACCCGGTGAAGCCCAAGGCCGACGACAGCAATGCCCCGCCCGGCTGCTGCTCCCACCCCTCCGGCGTGTACATGATCGACTTGAAAACGTTCAACACGAAGAGCAGCGAACCGACCATCACGAGAGCGATGCCCGCGATGAAGAACACTCCGCCGAGAGCACTGAACTGCTCGAAGTCCGCAGGGAGCGGCCAGTACAGCGTGTACAGCGCCGAGTAGTGCGAGATGAAGCCCGCTAGCCAGAACGTGATCGTGCCGATCGCTATCAACAGGAACGATGCCTGGCCGACCTTGAGACTCCAGAGTGGTTTCTTCATCATGAACGGGACAACGAACAGGAAGGCGCCGAACACGATCATGTACGACGATCCGAAGATCCCGACCAGCGGATGCGCCGTCAGGATCCCGAAATACTGGTGGATCCCGATGAACGAGATGATCTCGACCTGGTAGATCCGCATGATCATGCCTTCGATCGCTGCGAAGCCGAAGTAGATCAGTCCGACAACGACGAAGCGGAGTGAGAGTTTCTGGGCGGGTGTGAGTCCGTCGGCTTTCAGTCCGCCTTCGTTCCCGTCGATCAGGGTTGTGAAGAAGCCGGCCTTGGATTTCGATGTGGGTGCGGTGTTGGTAGTCATCGTTCGCCTCCTACGCGCATCCAACGACGTTGACGGCATCTGGAATGATCATCTGATAGCCAGCCGGGCCGGAGTACTCCGTGGATCTGATCGTGAGCGACTCGTTCTCCTCGAACTTCCACAGGATGTCGTTTCGGTGACCGGGCACGACCTGCATCTGCATGACCATCGAGTTGTTATCTCGGAAGAGACCGAAGCCGTACGTCAGGTCGTTCGACGTGACGTCGAACAAGACCAGCTCGTTGCACTGCACGATCATGTCCTCCGCCGGGAGGATGAACTCGTGGTTCTCAACAACGATGTCGAATTGCTGATCCGCGACGGTGTCTCCCCGGTGCAGGTCCTGCTTCACCCACGGAATCGTGTTGTAGGTGACCAGGTGCAGAGAGAACCCGACAACGACCAGCACAGCGACGAACCCCCAGAAGAAGGTTTTCGATACGTTGCTGGTCTTCCCCTCCTTCGTAACGGAGTAGGCGAACCAGATGATGACCGAGACCATCACCACGACGTACGCCGTGTAGAGGAGCGTCTGTCCCCAAAGGACCTCGGTCGAGTTGATCATGATGCCTCCTCGGTGATCTCGCGAGCACCCCCCGCATGTCCGCTCCGGCACCGTCGCTTGATGTCCGGCAGTTTGGTACACGCCGGAACCGACCCAGGTGCTTCCTGTAGGGGCGAAAGGCCCTAAATCCTGTCGAACTCAACCGCAGGCGGGGACTATGCGAGTGGAGGAAGGAAGCGTGCGGGGTTCGCTACGAAGTCGCGCCGGCGAATGACCGCTCGGACGCCCTGAGCGAGCAGGCCGGTCTCGGTGAGATCGTCGACGCCGTCGCCGTACACGATGGTGGGAACACCAGCCTCGACCAGTCGAGACACCGAGCCGCGGGCCGATCGATGCGCCAGATCGACGAAAGCGACCAGAACCGCTCGCTGCTCGATCGCACCGGCCACGGCGGCCGGATTCCGCGCAGTGAGACAATCCACACCGGGCGATTTCAGCACCGGCAAGATCGCATCCCGGTCCCCCCGATCAGCCGTCACCAGCAGGATCACAGGATCGTTCGACACGGCCGTTCGTTCCGCCATGAACGCGGACGCCTTCGCCGCGCCCCACGCGAGATGTGCTTCGTGGGCCCCGGCCCCGAGTGCGCTCGACGAACCGGGGGCAAGACCGTACGTATCCCCTTCCGCCATCGTGGATTCCTTGTTGGTCGGCGACACACGCGCGTCAACCAGCGACAGCACAACAATCTCGAGTGCCGCTCGGAAGAGTTCGAGCGGGCTTCGGCGTTGCTCGCGATACGGCAGTTCAAGTTCGAGTCCGAGCTCGGCATCGAGGACCGCTGTCGCTTCCTCGATCGCCTCGGCCGTCGTCCGGTCGAGCGGATACCCAAGCTCGCTGAACGCGCCCGTCACGTAAGCGGGGAACGCCGCGACGAGGGTGACGTGGAGTCGTTGAGCTTCGGGGGTCACGGGAGCCAGGATACGCCTCACTGGATCGGCGACGGTCTACCATCGACCGGGCCAATCACTATCCCCCGGAGGTATCCCATGAAGAAACTGCTCCTCCTCATCGCAGGCATCGCCCTGCTGACCGTCGCGTGCCGCGCCGAGATGAACGTCATCGTCGACATCAACGAGGACCGCTCCGCCACTGCGGCCTTCGAGTTCGGTCTCGACGAGGAGTTCCGCGAGCTCATCGAGTCGAACGGCGGGAGTGTCGACGATCTCTTCGAGGAGTTCGACTTCGGGACCGAGGGTGGTGTCGGTACAACACGAACTGAAGGCGACATGACCTTCACCGGCTTCGTGAAGGACTTCCCCGACGTCGATACGGCGATGGACGACCTGACCGGCGTGGCCGATTCTGAAGATCCTCTCTTCCAGGACTTCTCCTTCACGATGGATGACAAGACGGCCGAACTGACGGCAGGCATTTCCGCATCAGAGGAGGACTTCGGAGACATCGGCCTCGATGCATCCGGCATGACCGACGATATCTTCTCTGCGAACTTCATTCTCGGAATGCCGGGCACGGTCGTCGAGCACAACGCCGACGAGGTCCTTGCCGACGGTCGGCTCAGGTGGGATCTGCCGATCCTCGGCGGCGACAAGGACATCTACGCGAAGTCCGAGTTCGGGGGAAGCAGCCTCTTGTGGCTGTGGATCGTTCTCGGCGTCGTGCTCGTTGTTGGTGTCATCGCGATCATCGCGGCGATCGTCCTCGGGAAACGGCAATCGAAGCAGGCCGTGTCCGACGCAGCCGCACAGTATCCGCAACCGGCCGTCGTGCCGGTCGATGACCCTGAAGCCTCTCCGGAGCCGGAGACGGCTGGCCTGGACGAGTCGGAGCAGCCGGGCGAACCGGACGAGTCGGACGAACCGGACGATGAGGCTCCGCTCGAAGAGCCGGACGAGGATGAGACCGCCGAGCCGTCCGACGACGAGGACGACACCGAGCAGTAGCTACCCCCGGGCTCTCAGTCGGTCAGCACGACCACGGCGATGAGTCCGAGGGGGCCGTCCACGACTCCGATGCCGACGGTGGCGAATCCCTCTCCGGTATTCGCCGCCTCGGCAAGGCCGTCGGCTGTTGGGGTCAGCAGCAGGTACTCGTCCGCAACGCTTGATGCGATGCCGACCTCGGAGAGCCGATCCGCGATCGGTGACGCCGTGGTGAACGAACCGGAACGGTAAACGCCCTGTGCCCGCGTCACCGCCATGAGGCTCATCGGTTCCGACCAGTCAAGAGGATCAAGGCCGGTTTCAGCCCGATCTCGATTGATTTCCTCATAGAGTGCAACGGCTGCACCGCTCGAGGCGTGGACACCGCGGTCGGTGTCCATCCCCGGCAGTGTCACATCGGTGAACCGGGGATCGATCGCCCAGTCGTCCACAGCGCCCCGAATCCATATCATCGACTGGAGAGCCCGATCGCCCGACACCAGGCTCATGGCTTGCTGCGCGACGCTGCCGGGTTCCACGACGAAGGCAACAACCTCGGATCGCTCGACCTCACCGGCCACCACGGGCGGCAGCGGCGCAGCCGACAGCAAGGTCACCGCGATGACCACGAGCACGACGGCATATGCGACGCCGAGGGCCGCACCGCCTATTCGATTGAGCGTGGTGAGACCCGGCAGGTGCTTGATCGACCTATTGATCACGGATCCGACGATGGCAGCTCCAACCCAGATAGCGATGAAGAGAACTGCGCCGCCGACAATACGCGCCGGTTCCGGTGCGAGGTTGGTGAGGTCGGAGAGCAAGCGTCCGACCGTCGGGGCGAGCCGGAAAGCGAGAACTGCGCCAAGCACGAGTGTTCCGACGTCGATGGCCTCCCGAACCAGCCCTCGCATCCAGCCGCGAATCACCAGCAGCACAACCAACACGAGAACGGCGATGTCGATCATCACGAGACGGTCAACCGGGATCGGTCGGGGATGCGCTACGAGTCATCGCTGTCGCCATCCGAATCCTCGGTTGGAATCGTTACGGCCTCGATCTCACGGGTCCAGAACTTGCGCTGCGGTGGTTCGATGAACATCGACTCGGCAGCATCGCGTGGTGTCTGATCGAGGATCCTCGTTCTCCACCAGTAGCCGGAGATGATCTTGAGTGCTGCGGTGAGAGGTACGGCGATAACGATCCCCCAGAATCCGGCAATGGCCCCGGCCAGGACCAGCACCAAGAGTGTCACGGCCGGGTGGAGACGCACGGTGGCCCGCAGGACACTCGGACTGACGAAATTGTTGTCGATCTGCTGGACGACAACAGCAACCACAACGGCCCACACCGCCGTTGAGAAGTCGGCCGTGGTCAGAGCGATCGCGACGCCGAGGATGCCTCCAACCCATGGACCCAGGAATGGAACGATGTTGAGAACACCACCAACCATCCCGATCAGCATCCAGAACGGAAGGTCGATGAGCCAGTATCCGACGCTGAGCATCACGCCGACGATGATCGCCACCAGGAGTTGCCCCCGGAGGAACCCGCCCACCGCGCTGTTGAGCCGCCGGCCCACGTAGGCCACCTCTGCCCGGTTGCGTTCCGGGACCATCTCAAGCAGTCGCCGCTGCACATTCGGGAGGTCGATCAGGACGTAGAAGGCGATCACGGGACCGAGGAGGAAGACCAGGATGAACTCGAATATCCCTGTGGTTAGCGTCCCGAGACGATCGAACACGATCGAGAGGATCGTGTCCTGGTTCTCGGGATCATTGAGATACTCGAGAATCTGTTCGTAGGACCAGAGAGAAGGGTCGAGACCGAATCGATCACCAAACGTGACCACCTGTTCAATCAGCCGGTCATAGAGGAGCGGAAACTCGGTAGCGAACCCGCGAGCCTGCTCGGCGACCTTTGGTATGACGATGAGACCGATCACCACGAGTACCGCGAGAAGTCCGATGAACGCGATCGCCGCCCCGATGAGCCGGTGGATTCCGCGATGTTGGAGAGCACTGACGAACGGATTCAGCACGAACACGACGATCAGAGCGATGAACAGTGGTGCGAAGATGATCCGCCCTTGGATGAGGATGAATCCACCGAACAGGATGAGGATCACGGCGCCGATCGTCGACCACGAGTAGATTCCGATTCGACGAGCTAGCTCATCGAACTCCTCGCGGAATCGGGGGGAAGCGGGTTCTTCGTTCAACGTGTCGTTCCGGTCCTGCGGGCGATCTGCTCAAGGCGGTCGTTGCGCATGTGACGTAACCGCCGGACCGTCATCGGGGCGTACGCGAGCGCGTCATCGTTATCGATGAGCCGACGCACCACTTCGTAGTAGCGGGTCGCGCTCATGCCGACATACTCGCGAATGTCCCGATCCTTCGGTCCAGGGAACAGCCACCACGAGCCTTCAAAGTCAAGGACCTTTCGATCCCGCTCGGACACCATGCCCGAAGGGTATCCAGGGGGTGTGACAGAACCGGGGATTTCGCGCCGAACACAGCCTCCCACGCAAGACCGCGGAGCAGCGTTCCGAAACGACCGATCACACGACCACTACCCCACGTCGGTACAGCGGTCGATCTGCTCGTGGATGTGCTCCATCAAGGCGGCCTCGACGGCACGGAGAGCGCGGGCGCTGGCGAGGTCACCGGCGACGTGGCCCTTCGAGTCGTTCCTGCCGATCTTGGCTTTGCCCTCACCCTTGAACGACCCGGATGGGCACTCCATGGAGGCAACGGCGAGGGCCTTCTCGTCATCGACGTCCACATGCAGATTCACGACGTAGTCCATTGATCCTCCTCGGGTGATCAGTTCATACCAAATGGTCGACCAAATCGACGTCCGGCGATAGGGCCCATGGTCGGTAGATGCTAGCGAATGGTTCAATCATGGTCATGCTCACACCCCGGCGCTTCACGCTCATCGCCGCGATTGTCACGGTTCTCGTCGTCTCCGGCTGCTCCGAACCACGCACGACGAACACGTACGATGACTCGGCCACCGTTGTCGCCATCGGAGATTCGATCATGGTGGGTGCCTCTGATCACTTCGCCGAACTCATCGACGACATCGTGATCGACGCCGAGGTTGGGAGGCCTTTCGGCGACGGGATCGACGCCCTCGATCACCAACTCGCCGAAGGTGGCCCGCCGGACATCCTGGTCGTGGCTCTCGGCACGAATGCCGGGACGAACCCCAGTCAAATCGATGAACTGATGGCGATTACAGACGGTATCGATGAGGTGATCTTCGTCAACGTCCGCGTGCCGAGAGCCTGGGAGTCGTCGACCAACGGCGCTCTGAGCGATGCGGCGGCGCGCCACGACAACGTCCGGATCGTTGATTGGCACGGTGAGAGCGACGGTGGCGATCACCTGTTCCGATCGGACGGATATCACCCGAACGAAACGGGGTCGGAGCTCTGGGCGAACCTGATCGTCGTCGAGATCAAGAGCTGATCTACCAGTACGAACCCATCGTTTGTGCGTAGAACCACAAATAGTGTGGTCGTAAGCACAAACGACGATCGAATCACGAGCCGGGTATCGGATTCGAACCGATGACCTTCTCTTCACAAGGCCGTTTCTGCGATTCAGCCTTGTATGGCTTTCCGGTCAGAACGCCTTTCACACCAAGGGTTCTGACCTTGTAGCATCTCCTACCGATTCGCCCTGTTTCTCATCGTCTCGCGGACCAAATGCGGACCGGCCGGCCACCGCATCACGGCCGCTACGTGGCCTAACGGAGAACTGTCTATTGGAACCCGATTCCGCCACACCCACAACCCCACCGCCCGCGTTCGGCAAACGTCGACGCTTGGGCATGGCTGGATGAGCGGTTGGCGTCGCGAAGTGTCGGCTTGCTGGACGTTTGATGTCGTGAGAAGTCGGTTAGGAGCGGAGGGGCGTGAGCCATCCTCTGAACCAGTCGAACGCGTCGGACTCCCCCAGGCGTCGACCGGCGATCCGACAGGCGTTGCTAGCAAACCGAGGGGCCTTCTGGGCGCTGACGCGGCAAGCTGACTCCCGTGTGTCAGCCGAACATAGAGAAGCCGGATATGGGCAGGTGGGGCTAGTCGAGTGTCCCGGCGTCACCTCTGGTCCTGGAGTCAGACTTGAGGAGCGCCACAAGGAGGAAGTAGACCACGGGGATCGAGGAGAACAGGACCAGGCTGACCGTCGTATTCCACCC
>JAYEIJ010000142.1:0-2231 GCA_034660035.1 Actinomycetota bacterium
CAGAGCGTGATTGTCGAAGATCCCGAACTGAGGCCCGATGTCGTCGAAGCCGTCATCGGGTTGAGTCCGCAACAGCGTGCCTGCGTGTATCTCATGTACTGGGAAGACCTCTCCGTGACAGACATAGCCGGGAGGCTTGATCTGAGTGCGGGGACCGTGAAACGATATCTGGCCCGCGCCCGGGCCAGGTTACGGGAGGTGCTCGATGACTAACCGAACCGATGAAGCCCTGCGCAGGACGATGACAGCAATCATCGATTCCGCCCCCGAAGCGCCGGACATGCCTGTCGCTCCCGCAACCGTTGCGCGGACCGGGGCGTGGGCACCGCGTCTCGCCGCCGCGTCGGCCTTCGCGTTGGTCCTCGTCGTGGGAATCGGGATTGCACTAACCAGCCGCGGCCAGGTTGACGATTCCCGCGACGTAATGAGCCAGGCGACGACGTACGAGTCCATCGCGGCCGATCTCGGTGCCTCGCCGATGCCTGATGTCGAGATCAGGCGGATCAGTGGCGGAGAGATTGCTATCCCCGGATCGGGATACGGCATCAACCGCATCTCCGTTGAGGGACTCGACGCAACAGTCGGTCTTGCCATGTACCAGGATCGTTCGCTCGAAGGAGAGACCGTCTACACGTGCTTCACCCACTACGCCGTCATCGACGGTGTGAGTGTTGCCGGAGGCGGGAGATGCGCTCCGACGCTCGAACAGGCCGCCGAGATCGCCCGCTTCGACATCGCCATCGAAGGTTCGTGCGGACCGAGGCCGAAAGACGATCCACAGATCGATGGCAGATGGACGCTGGTGAGCGTCTGGGGCATCCCAGACGGTGTGGACGTCGTGGACATCGAACTCGGCAGCGGAGCCGTAGAAGCTGTCGAAGTCTCAGACGCTGGTGTGGCACAGATGCTGTGGGAGGACCCAGACGACATCATCTCGATCCGCTTCGCCGGCATGACAGCGGAACACTCCGACCGAATATTGCAGTACAACCTGCCCGCTCCTGCGATCAACTGCGCACCGGACGATGGACCCGGATAGTTCCGACGCTCCCCGAGGAACGCGATAACCAGCACTACGTACGGCGGCCGGTCAGGCCGTGGCAGTGTTTGTACTTGATTCCGGATCCGCACGGGCATCGCTCGTTGCGACCGACCTTCGCCACCGTCCGAGATGGCGCTCCGGACATTCCCTGGGTACGGATCCGGTGCTCCCATGCGGCGAGGTGCACCTCCTTGCTCCTCAGCAGATCGGCGCGAGCACCGAGTTCCTCCTCCCGGGCATCGAGCCGTCCTGCCCGCTCCTCTGCCTGGCGTGCGACCTGGTCGGCGAAGACGTCACCCGCGTCGCCCTCGTTGCCGATGACGGTCTCGAGCTCGTGGGCGATGAGGCTCGCCACGCCCTCACCCATTGAAAGGCCGATCGCCTCGCAGTACCTCCGCCACGTCGACCACACCGCATCAGAGACCGGGACCTTCACCGCCTGGACACCAGCGGTGTGAGCCAACTCAGCAAGAATCCTCCGGTCGATCCTCGTCAACGTCCCTCGATCCAGCACCATCAGCATCACCTCTATCGGTTAACCAGTTGACCGGCCGCAACTCGTTGCATGTGCGTGTGTGATTTGACAGGGTTCGTGCGCGACCGCGGTGACCGGGACGACGCGACGATCGCGAGGGCTGCTCTGCCGGCGGGGACGGTTTGACGCGTCGTTTCTCGTTCGGATCTGGTCCATGTGACCGATTGTGGAGAATGACCCTTGGCGCGGAGTTGGCCGTTCCTCGCGTTCTCCGCTCCATTCCTGGGTTCCGGGGTCGCACTCGTCACGCGCTTGTGGTGTCGGGTGCCTTTGGGGCCGAGGCCAGCGTCGTCCGGTGACGCCATCGAGATCGCCGCTTCCGATCGGATCTCCACGGCGACCGATGCCGATTGTGGCTGTCATGTCTACGGAATAGACGCGGCAACCCTGTCAACCGAGTGTCAGGAACCCTGTCAACCGAGTTTCCGAGGAGTAGCCGGAAGGCCCGAAGTCCTTGCGCCGCAACGATTTGCTGAGCATCGCCGATCAGTCGGAAGAAATCTCGTCCGAGGGTTGCTCGACCCACCCACCTGGGTCACTTCGACTCGATGCCAAGGGTTCGTCAACTCTGTGCCAAGGGTCGTGAGGGACATTCACCGACGCGGGCCGGATCGGTTCACCGAGGCGAAACGGTCCAACCCTGTCAGTAACCCT
>JAYEIJ010000143.1:0-2217 GCA_034660035.1 Actinomycetota bacterium
CCCCGTGGTCGGCTCGTCGAGGATGTACATGGTGCGCCCGGTCGAGCGCTTGGCCAGTTCGGATGCGAGTTTGACCCGCTGTGCCTCGCCGCCCGAGAGCGTCGGTGCGGGTTGCCCGAGACGGATGTACCCGAGTCCCACGTCGAACAGCGTGCCCAGGATGCGGGCGATCCTCGGTTGGTTCTCGAAGAAGTGGAGCGCCTCTTCGATCGACATCTCGAGAACATCGGCGATGGAGTGTCCCTTGAAGGTCACTTCGAGGGTATCCCGGTTGTAGCGGCGTCCCTTGCAGGTGTCGCATGGGATGTAGACATCGGGAAGAAAGTGCATCTCGATCTTCAGCGTTCCGTCGCCCTTGCAGGTCTCACAGCGGCCGCCGGCGACGTTGAACGAGAAGCGCCCCGGCTTGTATCCCCGCATCTTGGAATCGTTGGTGCTTGCGAAGAGTTGCCGGATCGCATCGAACGCCTTCGTGTAGGTAACGGGGTTCGACCTGGGCGTGCGACCGATCGGCGACTGATCGATGTTGATGATCTTGTCGATCTGCTCGATACCTTTGATCCCGCGATGCCGGCCGGGGAGCCTCTTGGCGCCGTGGAGTTCGGCATGGAGCGCCTTGGAGAGTATCTCCTGGACCAGCGACGATTTCCCGCTTCCCGACACGCCGGTGATACCGATGAACTTCCCGAGATGGAAGGCAACGTCGATTCCTTGAAGGTTGTTCTCTTCTGCACCGAGCACCACGATCTCCGAGCCGTTCCCGATGCGCCGCGTTGCCGGCAATGGAATGCTCCTGCGGCCGGTGAGGTAGTCACCCGTCAGTGAGGTCGGTTCGGCTTCGATGTCGGAGAGCGTTCCTTCCACGACGATCTTTCCACCGTGTTCTCCTGCCCCGGGACCGATGTCGACGATGTAGTCGGCCGTCCGGATCGTCTCTTCGTCGTGCTCCACGACGATCAGCGTGTTGCCGAGATCACGGAGGCGAATCAGCGTCTCGATCAGGCGCTGGTTGTCGCGCTGGTGCAGGCCGATCGACGGCTCATCCAGGATGTAGAGCACGCCGACGAGACCCGATCCGATCTGCGTGGCAAGCCGGATGCGCTGTGCCTCACCGCCTGCGAGCGTGGCGGCCGACCGCATCAACGTGAGGTAGTCGAGTCCGACGGACAGCAGGAAATCGAGCCTGGCACGGATCTCCTTGACAACCCGCCCGGCGATCATCTCGTCGCGGTCGGAGAGGTCGAGATCGTCCAGAACCTCGCTCGCATGGCCCAGCGAGAGCGACGAGATGTCGTGGATGGACCGCCCGTCGACGGTGACGGCGAGCGAGATGGGATTCAGGCGGCCCCCGGCGCAACTCCGACACGGGACCTCCCGCATGAACTGCTGGTACCCCTCGCGAGCGGCATCGCTCTCGGAGTCCGAATACCGCCGTTCGAGCCAAGGAATCGCCCCCTCGTAGGTCGAGTCGTAGCGACGCGTCCGCCCGAACCGGTTCTGGTACGTGATGGTGTAAGCCTCGGCCCCGCCACCGTTCATGAGCAGGTCGCGGTGCTCATCCGAGAGGTCCTCGAACGGACGATCCATGTCGATGCCTTCCGCAGTAGCGACCGCAGTGAGAAGACGCTGGTAGTACGTCATGCGGTGACGGCCACGCCACGGTGCGATCGCTCCGTCGGCGAGGCTTCTCTCGCTCTGAGGCACGATGAGGGTTGGGTCGACCTGGTAGCGCGTCCCTATCCCGGAGCACTCGGGACACGCCCCATAGGGGCTGTTGAACGAGAAGTTCCGGGGCTGGAACTCCTCGAACGAGAGGCCGCACTCAGGACAAGCGAAGTGCCGGCTGAACGAGAGCGTCGGCCCGTCCTCGATGGCGATATGGGCGATCCCATCGGTGAGTTTCAAGGCGGTTTCGAGAGAGTCGGTCAGGCGCCTCTCGATGCCGTCCTTCCTGACCATGCGGTCGACGACGACTTCGATGGTGTGTTGGAAGTACCGATCGAGGGAGATGTCCTCGGTGAGATCACGGACCTCTCCGTCGATCCGCGCCCTGCTGAACCCGTCCTGAACCAGGTCCTTGAGCAACTGCTCGTACTCACCCTTCCTCCCGCGAATGACGGGCGCCAGGATCTGGAACCGTGTTCCTTCTTCGATCTCGAGGATGCGATCGACGATCTGTTGCGGTGTCTGCCGGGCGACCGGGGATCCGTCGTCCGG
>JAYEIJ010000144.1:0-2204 GCA_034660035.1 Actinomycetota bacterium
CTACTCGAACGTCAACAGGAACGCGACCAGGTTGTCGATCTGTTCGTCTGTCAGCGTGTCGTAGAAGTTCTCGAGCATCACACCCGGCTCGAAACCGTCGACCACGTACGCATCGGGATCGACGATGGACTGGTGGAGATAGTCCTCGGCCGTGAGTCCGGGGACCCTCGTGATCGCAGCCGTGGCGACACCGTCGAATGATGGCCCGATGATCACCACGCCCGGGTCCAGAGAATGGCAGACGCGACAGCCGGTGTTCACACCGAGCGTCGACTCGTAGTAGAGCGACTCTCCCGCCTCGGCGCTCGAGATCACCTGCTGATCGATGTACGTCAGATCGAGGATCTCGCCCTTGCCGATGGCCACCGTATCGTCGAGCATCACCGTGAAGACGTCTCGGTCGATCCGATCGTGGATTTGGATGAACAGCGCGTGTGTGCCGGGCTCGATCACGAGGCGCTCAAGGGCGATCGAAGCTTCGATGCCGTCGACACCCACGAGCGGGTAAGTCTCATCATGGATGGTCTCGCCGTCGAGCTCGACAACGAGTCGGCTCGGACCACCCTCCTCAAGGGCCGGCTCTCCATCGAACCCCAGCAATACGGCGCCGCCCTGATGGTCAAGAGCGATGGAGATGACGGCGTTGTCGGTCCCACCGGGGCTGAAAGGGAGGTTCGTGAGTGCGATCGACACGAGTGACACGATGAGGACGAGTATCCCAACCGGGATGGACCTCCTCCACGACGGCGCCGGGTTGGGATCAGCCGCCGCACACTTGCCCGGGTTGGAGAGAGCCGCAGCGAAGTCCGTCGGGGCAACCCAGTCGGATGTGATCGATGCCTCAACGTACTTCTTCTTGAGGCGGGGCACCCGCACGCGATCGAGTCGCTCCTGAACCCAGGTGTTCCCGTCGCGATTCGCGCAGTCCCCGGGCGGACACCCGATGAACTGCACATCGTCTGCACCGGCCTCGAGGGCCTGGCCGGCGAGAGCCGTGTGTGCCATCCCGATGCAGGGAACCGGGATCACATGGAGACCGTCATCGGACCCGTCGTCGCGAGCGGTCGCCGCCACCGCATCGGCGGCACCGTGGAGCGCGTGCCGCTCACAGGTGAAGACGACACGGGACGAATCCTCGAGCGCAGCCAGTCGTCGCACGTCGATCGCGAGGGCGTCGATGGGTTCGCCGTCGAGTTCCAGTGCATCGTCATTGCAGCTGCCGATACAGATGCCGCACGACACGCACCGATTCGGAACGAGTTGCGCGACTTGGCGGTACTTCGAGTCGTCGTCCCGCGCCACCATCTCGAGTGCGCCATACGGACAATCGACGACACACAGCGTGCATCCGGTGCAACGATTGGGATCGATCGCGATCGGTTCCAACGGCTTCCGACCCCTGATCCACGGGATCGCCGTCAAGAGGATCCCCACTATGAGGAAACCTCCCCACACGAGGACCGGCGACAGGTTCAACCCGGCGGGGAAGAGGAACAGGTAGAAGGGATCAACCGGGAACGTCGATGGCATCAGGGAACCGTTCAACGGCGGCAGCATGCCGACCGGCCAGAGAATCGAGAGGATGACGATCGTCCCGCCGATGAGCGACATCCAGAAACGCGGTGGGAACCATTTGCGGTTCCTGAGTCGCTTGACGTGGTACCACAGCAGCAGACCGACGACGAGCGACAGGATGATGTGCAGAAGCAGCAGCAAGAGCAGGAACGGCCATCCTGTACCGGCGGCGGGTGTCAGGAGGTTGTCGAGAAGGAAGTCGAGTCCGAATGTCGTGCCGTCAAGTGCCCGGACGAGGATCTCGTTGAGCACCTGGGCTCGCTCATCCCAGATGACCCAGTAGCCGGTGACCCCGATGAACCAGACCAGCGCCATCATCCACACGCCCGACACCCAACCAAGCCAGCGGGGCCCACGGAATCGATCCTGGATGAACGTGCGCCAGCCGTGCAGCAGCGAGGTGACGACAAGAGCGACAGAGGCGTAGCGGTGCACGGCCCGCATCAGGCGTCCGACGAGGCTCGACTCGAGCCGGCTGACGGCGTCGTACGACGCTTCGAACCCGTACTGGAAGAACATCGTCAGGTAGATGCCCGTGACGAAGATGACGACGAACAGGAACACGGAGATCGTCCCCGTGTGATAGAGCGGGTTCAGGCGTGCCGACCCGACTGCCTTGTTGACCGGTC
>JAYEIJ010000145.1:0-28868 GCA_034660035.1 Actinomycetota bacterium
TCGCCGATCCGACCGGCGTCGACGTGATGCCGAGCTGCGAGGCGACGGGGGAGATCCCGAGCGGTCGCTCCGGCCGGATGTCGTTCTCGTACGACACCTCTTCGATGACGGGGAGGAGGGAGTAGTAAACGTTGCCGGTGCCTGCTCCGACGGTGAAGGCGTAGGTGGTGAGCGGGGCGATCGTTGTGATCTGCTGCGGCCGCTTCCTGATCGTCTTGTCGGCGATCGTTACGAGCCAGTCGATACCTCCGGCGACCTGCATCGCACCGGCGGCTGTGACGACCGCCAGGATAATGAGGATGGCCGATGTGGGCACGCTTCCGGGGGTCAGACCGAAGAGCGTCGACAGGACGAGGACGCCGACGCCGCCCCACAGGCCGATGGCCATTCCCCCCATTCGCACTCCGAGCGAGATGCAGACGAGGACGACGAGCCCCTCGGCGATGATCAGCAGCGTGTCCATGACAGCTCCTCCCGTAGCGGCGTCGGCGCTAGCGTAGCATCAGGGCCACGGGCCCTGCAGAGACCGAAGACAGCACGGGGCAAGGGAGGGCGGAGCGTATGAGCGGCACCAGGTCAACGGGGGGCGTCGTCTGGATTCCCGCCAACACGACTTTCGGGGAAGATGACTTCCTGTACTACGCGGGGAAGGGGGATCGGCCGTTCGACGAGATCGCCGGACGCTTCGACCTGATCGTCACCGGACCGCATGCGACCGCGGCGATCCCGCAGGAACTCGAGGGGTGGATCGAGCCGGGGATCACGGCGCGAAAACAGCACGACTTCTCGGACTGCACCACGAGCGCCGTCGGACGGGCGTGGGCCGCTGCGGACCCCCGGGTGGTTTACATCGAGAACCCGCATCCGCGGGTGCTCTACGACCCGAACCGGCCGCATCCGGACGACCCGGAAGGTGACCTGCGCGAGTTCTTCGCCCGCCTCCACGCGAAGGAGCGGGGGAACGAGGTGTCGTTTGGCGGCGTCGACGGCTTGCGTCCGGTCACGTTCGCCGGCGAGCGCTTCCTTCGGGAACCCGAGAACGAGGCCGAATGGAACGAGCTTGTCGCGCTCCTCACCGACGTAGCGGCTCGCGGGTCACAGGTGTATCGATCGGTACGCGACGAACTCATCGAGCGGGTCTACCTGGCGAAGGCGGCCCGACTCGCGCGGGTTGATCTGTCGACCATCGGAGCCGCCGAACTCAACGCCATGCGGATGCTGACCGTGCAGTGCATCCATGACACGATGAACGCCACGGTGACACCCGACGGGGCCGTCCGGATCGTCAAGCCCGTCGATGGCCGTCTACCGTCGATCGTGTCGCTCGGCAACCGCGGTGACTTTCGGGGGGAGCCGCGCAGTCCGTCGGACGGATCCATTCTCCCGTTCGTCGACATTCCCACGATGAGCGGCGCGATGCTTCGGGCGACGCGTCGCGCGTTCAAGCGAACGTTCGGCGTCGCCGACGACGAACTCGGGTCGGCGCTCGAACTCAACCAGCCGTACCTCGGAGCGTACGAGGTGCAGAAGATCGGTAGGGATCTGCGGGCGCTCGAAGCGAGGGGTATCGTTCGCCACGAGAGCAACGAGGGCCTACTGGGGATCCGCACCGCCGCCTACCAGGCCGAGTTCCTCCGTGAGACGCTGCTCGGTCCGGTCAACGTGGCACACATCCAACAGCCGGGCACCGACTGGCCTCCGGTCGATGAGGACAACGTCGCCGGCATCGTCGACCGACTCGTCGCCGCATACGAGATGCTGCGCCGGTGGGATTACCGGATCGAGCAGACGACCGAGTACACGGCGCCGAAGTTCCGCTAGCCGCTAGCGTCTCTTTGGTGGATCACAGGACTCGCACCGGGATTGGCTT
Source organism: Actinomycetota bacterium (assembly GCA_034660035.1). Taxonomy (GTDB): domain Bacteria; phylum Actinomycetota; class Acidimicrobiia; order Spongiisociales; family UBA5794; genus JAHEEL01. Next base: position 1,871 of record JAYEIJ010000145.1, read on the forward strand.
CGCTCTGCTCGCCGCGCTCTTCTGGAGCGTGAGCGGCGCTGTCGCCGCCGACGCGTTCGCTGCGGTCACTCCGGCATAGGTCGCCGAAGTGCGTGCGCTCGTCACGGCGCTCTTCTTCATCCCCTTCGCGTGGCGTCGCGCCGTCCTGCCGCCCGGAATGGGTCTGGCGTGGTTCGCCCTCTTCGGTGTCAACCTCGCGATCATTGACGTCACGTTGCTTCGGGACGTCGTTGCGTCGCAACGTGCCGCCGGTCGCCCCAAAGATATCGTCGTACTCCCACCGCTTGAGGCTCACCTGCGCATCCCTATTGCGCGGGGCGCGTTGTCGGGGTATGTCCAAAGCCTGGCTCCTGGGATGGGATGGGGGGGCAAGAGGAGATGGGGTAGTCACGAAACGGATTGCAATTGGCTTTGTCGCGTTGGCGCTGGTTTTCACAGCATGTCAGTCGGCGGCGGAGGTGCTCACGGAGCAGATAGCCGAGCAGGCCATCGGCGACGGCGACGTCAAGATCGATACCGACTCGGGCGAGATCTCGGTGGAAACGGACGACGGTTCGATCACTATCGGTGGGGGAGAGCTCCCGGATGGCTTCGACGTGCCGTTGCCCAATGGATATCAGGTCACGAGCGTGTTCACTTCGGACGGGTCCTCGGCCGTGACACTCGCCTACCCGGGCGGCGACTACGACGCCATCGCGTCGTTCTTTGACGACTGGACATCCAGCCAGTCGACTGAGTGGTCGATGTCATCCAGCAGCATCAGCGGCGACGAGGGATCCATCGACTCAGCGAACTGGTCAGAGGACGACGGAGGGACCTTCATCTCGGTCACGAGTTTCTGCCTCGTGGTCGACGAATCGATCGACGGGGACAACTGCATCGCCGTGAACGTCAATTCTGGCGATTAGCGGGAGTTCATCTCTTACGGCAAGACGAATCCGGAGCAGTCCGTTCCGACGTCTCCGAAGTTGGAGTCTGCTCCTGTCTGTTCGATACTCTGGGAGTCAACGAGCGCGGAGGTCAGAGGATGGCTGGGTACCGGGTGGTCATGGTGGCCGCCTTTGTGGTGGCGGTGGCGGCGTGCAGTTCTGAGTCGACCGACACCTCGAGCGCGGTTTCGTCGGTGCCGGAGACGTCGACCACTACGGTCGAGCAGAACGTGTCGAGCACAACGGTGACCACGACGACAACGATCTCATCCACTACGACCACGACGGTCGCACCCACCACGACCACAACGGTCGCACAAGCGGAGGGCACGCTCGAGGATCCCGTGCGACCCGGTGTCTGGGCGGGGGTGGGGGACGTTGACGTGGTCGTGCTCGCGGTCGACGTTGAAGCTACGGACGCGATTCTGGCGGAGAACGAGTTCAACGACGCACCCGCCGCGGGCAGTCGCTTCGTTATGTGGCGTGTTGCGGTCGCGAACGCGGGAGAGGATGTGGTTCTGTCGCTCGGTGAGGTGTCGTTCTCGGTGGTCGGGCCGTCGGCCGTTGCGTACGACATGTACGCCGGTTGCGGCGTCGTGCCGGACGAACTTGACATGTTCAGGGACGTGTTCCCCGGCGGATCGTTGGAGGGGAACATTTGCTGGGAGGTCACCGACGATGATGCAGACGCCTTGGTGCTGCTGGCGGACGAGTTCTCCGTCGATGGGGAGCGTACGGTGTTCGCTGCGGCGGACTCGGCGGTGCCCGCCAGCGTCGAGCACCCGACGCCCGCCACTCCCGATCCCGATGGTCCAATCGGATCGAGGGGAAATCCGCATCCCCTGGGTGAGACCGTCGGCATCGGCGACTGGGACGTGACGGTGAGCGGAGTGGTCGCCGACGCGACCGACGCCGTGCTCGCTGAGAACGAGTTCAACGACCCACCCGCCGACGGCCACCAGTTCATGACGGTCGGCATCACAGCGACCTACACCGGCACAGATTCAGACACACTCGGGTTCTCGGTCTTGTTCAAGGCGGTGGGGCCGCTCGCCGTCTCTTACGCCACCGACGACTCATGCGGTGTCATACCCGACGAACTGGATTCATACTCGGAGGTGTTCCCCGGTGGCCAACTCTCGGGCAACGTGTGCTGGTCTGTGAGGTCCGACGAGGTCGACGACGTGGTGATGTACCTGGAGGATGCGCTCAGCTTCGAAGTCTCGAGGCTGTTCCTTGCACTCCGCTAGGACTCCGGCGTAGAAAACCGACCGAATCGTGCCGTTATCTACGCAAGAGTCCCGACGGTGGGGATTGAGATTGCGACAGCGTGCCGGGCACGACGCTTCTAGGGTTGCCGCATGGAGCGAATAGAAACACTGACCGCCGGGATGCCGATCGTGTGGGGTGGCGACCGGATCACGCGGGTGAGCGAGGACATGGCCACGGCCTTCCGCCCCGGCGATTCCCTGATCGTGATGCAGAGCGATGGGAGCCTGCTGCACGTGCCGGCGATCGAGCAAGCCATCGCCACGAAGGCCGTCGATGCTGCGTCCGAGGCCTTCGGTCAGATGAGTCACATGACCGACGACCGGATCTCCGAGTTCTACGAGATGTTCGCCGCCACGCTTGCCGATGACAATTCCTTTGCCCCGATCGCCGCCGCGAACCGATCCGACGTGGCCAGGGCACGTTCTCGGGGACGGTCGGCGACGCGACTCGTCTTGAGCGAAGAGATGCGCTCCGGCATGATCGAAGGGCTCCGGTCATGGCGCGATGCTCCGACCGGCAGGGGCAGTGTTGTCGAGACGACCCCGCACGACGGCTGGCGGGTGGACCAGGTCCGGGGCGGCCTGGGCGTGGTCGGCTTCGTCTTCGAAGGCCGACCGAACGTCTTCGCCGACGCCACAGGAGTGCTGCGGAGTGGCAACACCGTGGTGTTCCGGATCGGCTCCGACGCACTCGGAACGGCTCGAGCGATCGTGGCCCACGCCCTCCGACCGGCGTTGTCGCTCTCGGGCCTCCCTCAAGGTTCCGCAGCGCTCGTCGACAGCGCTTCGCACGCTGCGGCGTGGGCGATGTTCTCGGATCCCCGTCTGGCTCTCGCCGTTGCCCGCGGCTCGGGCGAAGCGACCGCACAACTCGGGGCCGTGGCCCGCCAGGCCGGTAACGCTGTGAGTCTTCATGGGACCGGAGGCGCTTGGATCGTCGCCGGAGCGACGGCCGATGCCGATGCCTTCGGTGCAGCCATCTATCACTCTCTCGATCGCAAGGTATGCAACACGCTCAACACGTGTTGCATCGTCGAGGAGCGAGCCGGTGACTTGATTCCGGAATTTCTCCGGGCGCTCGAGCGAGCCGGTGAGCGACGCGGGGTCCAAGCGAAGCTCCACGTCCTCGAGTCGTCGACACGTGCCGTACCGAAGGCGTGGTTCGCGAGGATGGTTCCGATCGCTCGGGCCGATGGAGAACATCGCGAGTACCAGGCCGAGCCCATCGCAGAGAGCGGCTTGGGCGACGAGTGGGAGTGGGAAGACAGCCCTGAAGTCACCCTCGCCGTCGTGCGATCGGTCGACGAAGCGGTCGATCTCTTCAATCGGTACAGCCCTCGTTTCGCTGTTTCGTTGCTCTCGGCGGACAACGGAGAGCAGGACCGTTTCTTCGACCTCGTCGATGCTCCGTTCGTCGGCAACGGCTTCACCCGATGGGTCGACGGCCAGTACGCCCTCGACAAGCCGGAACTCGGCCTTTCGAACTGGCAGCACGGGCGGCTCTTCGGGCGGGGCGGCATCCTGTCGGGCGATTCGGTCTACACGATCCGCACCCGTGTCACCCAGGAGAACCCGGACATCGGTCGCTGACCCCTCTGGGCAACCACGGTTGCGATCCCTGCATACGCTGCAGCAGGCCCGCGGAATGAACTCGCCTCGGCGTGACGTTCTATCGTCTGGACTCGACTGTGACACTTCTCAGCTATCGGAGGATCGAATGGGTGAACGACTGGTGGTCATCGGAGCCGACGCAGCAGGCATGACGGCGGCGAGTCAGGTGAGGCGGCGGAACCGGGACTTCGAAGTGATCGCCTACGAGATGGGCGACCACGCGAGCTACGCCGCGTGCGGAGAGCCCTATCACATCGCCGGGCTCATCGACCCGATCGACAAGCTGATCGCCCGGACACCCGAACAGTTCGCTCGCGCCGGGATCGAACTGCATCTCAGGCACGAGGTCACCGCTATCGATCTCGACCGCCGCGTCGTCGAGGTTCGGGACGCCGATGGTGATACCACCATCGAAACAGGTTTCGACCACCTGCTGGTATCGACCGGCGCCCGGGCCTTCGTGCCGCCCATGCCCGGCCGCGACCTCGATGGAGTTCACACGCTGCGCACACTCGGAGACGCAGCAGCGCTCAGGGCGATAGCGGACACCGGTTCCGGGAACGCCATCATCGTCGGGGGCGGCTTCATCGGCTTGGAGGTCGCTGAGGCGTTTCACACCAAGGGGTGGGAGGTGACCGTGGTCGAAGGTCTACCCGCTGTGCTCCCGCGGACGCTCGACGGCGATCTCGGCGATCAGGTGGCCGATGCGGTGCGTGCGATGGGCATCGACGTGCTCACCGATGCGATGGTCGGAGAGATCGAAGGCGCCGATCGGGTGACCGGTGTCTCGATCGACGGAGAGAGCATTCCTGCAGACGTCGTCGTTCTGTCGATCGGTTCTCGCCCGGTCGTTGAACTCGCCCGAGATGCAGGCATCCCGCTCGGCGAGACCGGCGCCATCGCCGTCGATGATCACCAGCGGACAGGGATCGAAGGCGTGTGGTCGGCCGGAGATTGTGCGGAAGTGCAGCATCGCATCACCGGCGCTCCGGTGAACCTGCACCTCGGCACGGTGGCGAACAAGACAGGTCGGGTCGCAGGTGTCAACATCACAGGCGGCGATATTGCGTTCCCCGGCGCCCTCGGCACGGCGATCACCCGGGTGCACGATCTCGAGATCGCCTCAACGGGCCTGCGCTCATCGGACGCCGGAGCCGCCGGTTTCCACGTGGTCGACGCAACGGTCAGGGGCGGAACGATCGCCCACTACATGCCCGGCTCGGAGGACCTCACCATTCGTGTGACTGCGGAGATCGGAACGGGCAGGATCGTGGGTGCCCAGATCGTCGGTGGACGCGGAGCGGGGAAGCGTATCGACGTGTTCGCAGCGGCCATCTGGAACGGCATGCCGGCGGGGACACTCGAATGGGTCGATCTCGCCTATGCACCACCGTTCGCTCCGGTATGGGATCTCGTTGCGATCGCTGCCAGGAAGGCGGCAGTCGCAGCGAGCGTCTGACGTGATCGGCGGATAGGCGAGGAATCTGCGAACTGTGGGCCGGTAGGGACACTCTGTGTCCCTGCGAGCCCAGGGTTCGCAGGGACGTTGGGGTTGGCCGGGGTCGCTACTCCGGGTGGCCCGTTCGCCGAACCGTCAGTTGATCACCAGGTTGACGAGGTTCGGGGGACGGGCGATGACCTTGCGGACCTCGCCTTTGGCGAGCCACTCCTGGATGCGCTCCGACGCCATCGCGACCGCGACCGCCGTCTCCTCATCGATGTCGGGCGCTACGTCGATGCGGTCGCGTACCTTGCCGTTCACCTGCACGACAAGCGTCACCGTCTGATCCGCCGCGATCTTCGGGTCCGACTCCGGCCACGCCTGGAGGTGGATGCTCGCCGCGTTGCCGCGCTGGGACCAGATCTCCTCGGTGACGTGAGGGGCGATCGGGGCCAACAGCACAAGCAGGAGATCGACGGTCTCGTTCCATGCCTCGAGTGACACCGTCGCGGTGCGGCGGGCATCGAGCAGATCGTTCCGGAGTGTCATCAGCGCCGCGATGGCGGTGTTCCACTTGAACGCCTCCATGTCGCGATCCACCTTGATGATCGTCTGATGGGCCGACCGCCGCAACGCGAGCGACGCATCGTCGGAGATCGGGCCCGGCTCGTAGGCAGCGGATCCGATCTTCCAGACATCCTCGATGAATCTGCGGGCGCCGGAGATACCGCGTGAATCCCAGGGGCCGCCCTTCTCCCAGTCGAAGGCGAACATCAAGTAGAGGCGGACCGTGTCGGCGCCATAGCGTTCCACCAACTCATCCGGATTCACCGTGTTGCCCTTGGATTTGGACATGCGCTGAACCTCGAGGTAGTGACGCAGTTGGGTGACGTCGTTGATCCCGTCGATGCCAGGTACTTCGACCTCGGCACTCTCCGGGACTTCAACGGTGACCATCGTGTCGGCGGTCTGCACCTGGAGCGTTCGCTCGGTGCGGCGAATGAGTTCGCCGACAATCGGGGCGGCATCGGCCCCGGCGTGGTCATCAACGCGAACCGATTCGGCGACGAACCGACTACCGGCCCATTCACCCGCGACGACCAGGCGATCACCCGGTCGCTCCTCACCCAGAATCTGGCCCTGGTTCCTGGACTGCGTCATCGGTTCGTCGAACACGCCCTCCGGATCACGACCATGGTCCCGCATGACGCGGGCAGCGTCGTCGAAGACGCCGAGATCGCGCATCGCCTTCGTGAAGAAACGCGTGTACAGGAGATGCATCGTGGCGTGCTCCGCACCGCCGGTGTACGTGTCGACGGGGAGCCAGTACGCCGCTTCTTCCGGATCGAACGGTGCGGTGCCGAAGTGAGGGGAGAGATAGCGGTAGTGGTACCACGACGAACACATGAACGTGTCCATCGTGTCGCTCTCACGCCGTGCAGGTTCTCCACCGGAGTCCGTCGTTAGGAGGAACCGCTCGTCGGTCGTCAGCGGACTTGGACCTCCGGTGAATGCCGGTGCGTCGGGGAGCAGGACCGGAAGTTCCGGTGCGGCTTCGATCGTGCCGTCGGGACGGAACACCATCGGAATCGGCGCACCCCAGTAGCGCTGCCTCGAGATGAGCCAGTCACGCATCCGGTAGTTGATCGCCTCTTCTCCGGTTCCCTGTGCGGAGATCCAGTCGATCGCCTCCGCGACCGAGGGATTCGCGCGTCCCTTCGCGTCGGTTGTCTCGACCCCGTCGATCGGGCCGCTGCCGACCATCGTTCCGGGCCCGATGTAGGCCTCGACCATCGTGTTGCCGTCGAGTGGATCGGCATCGGTCGGTCGTATCACCGGTACGACGGGCAGTTCGAACTGTCGGGCGAACTCGAAGTCGCGTTGGTCGTGGGCCGGGACCGCCATGATCGCTCCGGAACCGTAGGACAGGAGCACGTAATCGGCGATCCACACCTGGATGCGCTCTCCATTGACAGGGTTGACGGCGTAGCTGCCGGTGAAAACGCCGGTCTTCTCCCGGTCGGCTTCCATGCGCTCGAGTTCCGATCGTGACGCCGCCGCGACCCGGTAGTCATCCACCGCAATGCGGTGCTCCTCCGTGGTCAGGGCATCGACGAGGGGGTGCTCGGGGGCGAGCACCATGAACGTCGCGCCCCACAACGTGTCGGGCCGCGTGGTGAATACGGGAATCTCGTCACCGGTCTCCATAGCGAAGACAACCTCGGCACCCTCCGAGCGGCCGATCCAGTTCGTCTGCATCGCCTTGACCGGTTCGGGCCAGTCGAGGCCATCGAAGCTCAGCAACTCATCCGCGTAGTTCGTGATGGCGAAGAACCACTGCTCCATCTTCTTCTGGATCACCGGCTGACCCGTCCGCTCGTCCTTGCCGTCGATGACCTGTTCGTTTGCGAGCACGGTCTGGAGCGTCGGAGACCAGTTGACGATCGCCTCACCGCGGTAGGCGATGCCGCCCTCGAAGAACCGGCGGAACAGCCATTCCGTCCACGTGTAGTACTCCGGGTCACAGGAGACGGCCTCTCGTTCCCAGTCGTACATGGCCCCCATCGACCGGAGCTGGCGGCGCATCCTGTCGATGTTGTCCCACGTCCAGTTCGCCGGATGAACGTTGCGTTGCACGGCGGCGTTCTCGGCGGGGAGACCGAACGCGTCGAACCCCATCGGGAAGAGAACGTTGAAGCCCTTCATCCTCATGTAGCGGGCCCTGGCATCGGACGGCGTCATCGCATACCAATGACCCATGTGAAGGTCACCCGACGGGTAGGGGAGCATGGTCAGGGCGTAGTGCTTGGGCCGATCCCAATCCACAACGGATCGGTAGAGGCCGTCGGCCTCCCATCGATCCTGCCATCGCCGCTCGATTTCCTGATGGTCGTAGTTCATGGTCATGTCCCCGTGAGGTGAAGGAGCAATGGTAGGGAAACAGGACGGAGTAGCTGAGTAGCGGAGTAGCGGAGTAGCGGAGTAGCGGAGTAGCGGAGTAGCGGAGTAGCTGAGTAGCGGAGTAGCGGAGTAGCGGAGGGAGCATTCGCTGACTACGGACTACGGACTACGCCGCCGGAGGCGGCTATGGGATATCGTCTTGGACATGGCGCGACCCGAATCCCTGACTCTCGATGCAGCGTTGCGGCGTAGCGGGGTTGTCGATGACGCGAATTGGTATTCATCGGTGGGGGTTCGGATTGTTCCGGGATGGTTGGAGCGATTGTGGGGGAGCGGGGTTGAGGCGATGGCGCTTCCACGGGTCGTCTTCGTTTCGGCCGCGACGTTCGATCGCATCCTCGACGGTGATGCTTCGACCCTACTGATCCATGAGTCGGCGCATGTCGATCAGTGGCGTGATCACGGGATCGTTCGCTTCCTGACCCGCTATGTCGGCGACTACCTGCGCGGACGAGCCGCGGGATTGCCCCGCCACCCGGCCTACCGTGCCATCCGATTCGAGAGGGAAGCCACGGAGCGAGCGGAGCGAAGATGAGCGACTATCTCCAGGAGGTCGAGTGGAGCCTCCCACAGGTGCTCTACGTGTTCCTCGGTGGCATCATCGGTGCGTTCATCAGCACCGCCGGCGTTCTGGTGTGGCAGGGCTCCGAACTGAACATCCTCACCTTCGTCGCCTCATTCGCCGGTCAGGCCGGCGGAAACCTCATCGTGATGTGGATCCTCTCGATCAGGAGCGGCACCGGGAACTTCTGTCGTGACTACGGACTGACGATCGAGATCGGACACTGGTGGGGGATACCCGCCGGTTTCGGTCTCCAGATCGCCGTCGTGATATTGACCGCACCGCTCTTGCGCATGCTCTTCCCCGAGGGTGCGCCGCAACAGGGCGTTGCCGAGATCACCGAAGGCACGACGACGGTGCTCGAAGGGACCATGATCGTGCTCATGGTGGGCGTTGCCGCACCCGTGGTCGAGGAGATCCTCTTCCGGGGGATGCTGCTGTCGCGGCTTCTGCGTTCGATGTCGTCGATATGGGCGGTCGTCGTCCAGGCGCTGGTGTTCTCGGGGATTCACCTGCTCGATCCGAATGCGATAGCCGCGCTCCCCGGACTCTTCGCCATCGGGGTCGTTCTCGGATTCGCAGCTCTCCGATCCCGCAACCTCTCTCTTCCGATTCTGATCCACGCCGGTGTGAATCTGACGGCGGCGGTGCTCCTCATCTTCGGCGGCGGCATTGCAGAGTGGCTCGAGGAGGTTTCCCAACCCGAGATCGTGCAGGCTTTTCTGTCTCTCGTCGGCTGACGGAGGTCTTCCCCCCGGCGTCCGTTCCTGCTAGTTGTAGTGGTGTGGCGTGTCGCGAGCCGGAGGCGATGTGCCCACAGCGAACCAGCGGATCGGAGCGATCGTGGTGGCTCTCGCACTTGCGATCGCCGTCGGAGCCGGCGCCTGGTACGGATCGAGGGGTGGTGCTCCTGTCGTAGAGGAGATCGTCGGTGGCGTCTCGTACACGACGGTGGCGGCGACGATCATCGTGCACGTCTCCGGTTCCGTCCACAGACCGGGCCTTGTCACGGTGTCTTCGTCGGCTCGTATCGCCGACGTGATCGCAGCCGCAGGCGGGGCGACGCCCGGCGCCGATCTCGGCGGATTGAACCTCGCCGCCACGGTGCGTGACGGTGACCAGGTGGTGGTTCCCGTGCCCGGAGAGGCGCCGTCTGTGAGCGGAGGCTCGAATCAAGGGATCGATCTCAATCGCTCAAGCGCAGACGAACTCGAGGGACTCCCCGGAGTGGGTCCGGTACTCGCAGCCCGGATCGTCGAGTTCCGGGAGTCGAACGGCCCGTTCTCCGCGGTCGAGGATCTCCTCGACGTTGGGGGAATAGGGGAGGCGAAACTGGCGACGATGCGCGACGCGATAGCGGCGCCTTGAGTGCGTAGCCCATCACGTGCCGGTCGCTGGGTGCTGGCTGCAGCAGGATTCATCTGGATCGGAACGGGTTGTGGTCTCCGGTTCGGCATCGGATCTGTGATCGTGATGGGAGTCGCTGCAGCGGTCGTCGCTCTGTGGCAGCGGGCGGTAGCGGTTCTCTTGATCCTGGCCGCAGCGGGAGCGCTCTCCGGGATGTTCGCGTCGGCTCGAATCGATGCAACGATGAACGCAGAGGTTCCGACGGGTCCGGTCGCGTTCGTCGGTGTGGTGGTGGAGGACGATGGTCCTCAGCGGCCCGCGGTCGTGCGGCCGGAGATGCTTCGCAGCGAGGGCGAGTGGGTGGCGTGGCCGGGTCCGCCTCTCGCCGTGGGCCCGGATTCGGATGCCTCTCTTGTGGCAGGGCAGCGGGTGCGTGTTACGGGAACGATACGGGAATCGCCGGGGCGTGTTCGGGGTGACCCGATCGCGGGACGCGTGACGATCGCGAGCACCGAGGTGATCGGAACGGTCGGCGGGCCGCTCTACGCGCTGGGCAACGCTGTGCGCGACAGGGTTCGGGCGGTGCTCGATCTCTCCGTTCGAGCACAGGCGCTGGTGTCCGGTTTCCTCATCGGAGATACGTCGGGTCTCGGAGTCCGCGATCTCGATGCTCTTCGCCGGTCGGGCCTCACCCACTTCGTCGCCGTTTCGGGGAGCAACGTGGCTCTCTTCCTGGCCGCCTGGTGGGTTGTGACCGCAGTGTTCGGTATCGGTCCGAAGCGCCGGTTCGTTCTCGGTGTGGTCGGTCTTGGGATCTTCGTCGTTGCGACCCGATGGGAGTCGTCGGTGCTTCGAGCGGCGTTCATGGCCGCAACCGTGCTCGGAGCTGCCGCGACCGGAATCAGCGTCGACACCTGGGTCGCCGTCGGCGCGGCGGTGGGTGTTCTGCTACTGGTCAGTGGCCAGTTGGCGGTCGACGTGGGATTCCAACTCTCAGTGGCGGCGACGATCGGCATCATGATCGGGGCCGGGATGTTCGCCGATCGCAGGCCGAGGGCGTTGTGGGCGACGCTCGGCGCGGCAACGGCAGCACAGATTGCGGTCGTGCCGGTGCTCCTGTGGCATTTCGGGACGGTGCCGCTCATGTCGCCGATCGCGAATCTGGTTTCTGCGCCGCTCGTCACCGGCGCCACGGTGAGCGGGGCGTTGGCCGTGGTGAGCGGGTGGGGGCCGGCCGTATCGATGTCATCCGTCCTTGCCGGGGTCGTACTCGCCGTCGCCGACGTTGCCTCCCGCTGGCCACAACTCGGTCCGCCGGGGGTGGCGGCCGGGGTGGGAATCGCAGTGCTCGTCAGATGGCGCAGGACGCGGCCGCTGGCGATCACCGGCGTTGCCGTGCTGCTGGCAGCATTCACGCTCATACCCTCGGGTCCGCCACCGGTTCCGACCGTGACGTTCCTCAGCATCGGCCAAGGCGACGCGGTACTTCTCCGCGATCCTGCGGGAGGTGTTGCACTTGTCGACGGCGGCCGCGATCCGCTCATCCTGGCGGAGGCGTTGAGGCGTCATCGTATCGGCCGAATCGACCTCCTCGTCGCGTCCCACGGCGACATCGATCACATCGGCGGATTCGCCGGGATCCTCGGGGACCACGCGATCGGGCGCATCTGGCTCCCGAACCACCCCGACCTGGGTGTCGAACTCGAAGCCCTCGTTGACCACGCAACGGCTGCCGGCGTACCGATCGACGTCGTCGGGTCGGGGATCTCTTATCGGCTCGGAGAGATCAGGATCGAAGCTCTCGGACCGATGCGGCGATACGTCACCAGGAACGACGGATCGATCGTACTGTGGGTGGATGCGGGCACGACGCTTCTCCTACCCGGGGACATCGAAGCGGTCGCTCAGCGCGAACTGCCGCCCCTTCGCCCGGACATCCTCCTCGTTCCCCATCATGGATCCGCGTCGACCGACCGGGCCTGGCTCGCAGCCACCGTCGGAGACGTCGCGGTGATCAGCGTGGGCCCGAACACCTACGGGCACCCGGCTCCCGAGATCCGCTCCGTTCTGGTTGCAGCCGGAGCGGAGACCTGGGTGACGATGGAAGAAGGCGATGTTTCTCTCGAACTCGATACACCCTGACTTGCACAGTGGCGCCCAAGCGCGGAGACTCGCGTCATGGGATTCACCGTCATCACCGGCCCCCGCGACGCGGGACCGGGCGAACGCGAGGTCATGTTCGACAAAGCCGGCGACATATTCCAGCGGGCCGGGGTTACCGATCATCAGAGAATCGACGTCCCCGGACGCGGCGCATCGGAGTCATCCGAGGGCCAACTCCGGGAGTCGGTTCAGGGGATCGTTCCGGCCCTTCAGAGCGGGTCGCTCTTCGGAGACGTGAGCGGCGTGTTCGTGGTGGATGCGCAGAATCTCCTCAAGGCGGAAGCGGAGGTCATCGCGGAACTCGTCGAAACGGCGGAGTCCGATGCGGTGACGGCGGTGTTCGCTGCTGCCGGGACGATCCCTGCTCCGCTCGGCAAGACCCTTCGCGCCCACGGGTCGACCGAGACGGTCAAGAAGTACCGCGAACGGGATGCTTCGCGCTGGCTATCAGAAACGGCTTCGCAGAGGAAGTTGAAAATCGAACCGGCTGCCGCTGCGGTGCTGCTCCGTCGATTCGGCTCGGATGTTGCTGCACTCGGCCAGGCCCTGGATCAACTCGCTGCCGATGGTTCCACGGTCACAGAGGATGATGTCCTCGGCCGATACGTCAACCGACCGGATGAACCCATGTGGCTGCTGGCCGATGCGATCAACGCAGGAAACGAAGCGGACGCCCTGCGGCGCCTCGCCGACTTTCTCGAGCACGGTCATCCGCTCGTGGTGCTGTCATTTCTCGAAGGCGAGGTCAGGAAGCGATCCCTGGCCGCGGTCGCTCCCGACATGGAGACATACGCCGGCTGGGTCGGAGCATCACCGTCGTCGTTCCCCGTTCGGAAGGTGTGGGAGCGGCGATCTTCCACACGAGCCGATTCGCTGCGGCGGTCGCTCGATGCGCTGGCACGAGCCGACCTTCAGGTCAAGACGGCGCCGGAACCGACCCACCGCGTGACATTGGAGAGGCTCACGGTCGCGATGTGTCGATGGCTGGGAAGATAGACACAAGACACAAGACACAAGACCAGGTCTTATGTCTTGTGTCCTGCTACTTGCTACTCAGTCTTCGTAGATCCGCACCGCTGCGATCCGGTAGGTGAATACCCCGCCGGGGGCTTCATAGCTGACTTCGTCGCCGGGGGCGGCACCGAGAAGGGCTTCGCCAAGCGGACTCTGCGGAGATGCGAGGAGGATGCCCGGGACCTTGTTCTCTGAAGGGGCTACGAAGAACTCGTATTCGTCCTCGTCATCGTCGATCACCGTCACGATGGTCCCGATTTCGACAAGGCCCGAGTTCTCGACCTCTCGAACCTCGGCATTCTCAAGAAGATGCTGCAGCTTGCGGATACGGGCCTCCATGAGGCCCTGGTCGTTCTTCGCATCGTCGTATTCGGCGTTCTCCCGCAGATCGCCGTGAGCGCGTGCGGTCGCGATACGCTCGGCGGCTTCACGCCGGCCGTCGGTGGTGAGGTGGTCGAACTCGATCTGTAGCTTCTCGAAGGCGGCGGGCGTCAGCCAGATATTCTGATCGGTCATCGGATCAGGCGAGGAGGGAGCGGACCCGTCGGGTGAGGCGAGACTTGCGACGCGCAGCGGTGTTGGCGTGGAGCACACCCTTCGTCGTGGCCATGTCGATCTGCTTCTGGGCAGTCCGCAGGAGTTCTTCGGCCTCGGCGGCGTTTCCGGCTTCGGCAGCCGCGAGGGCGCTCTTCTCACGCGTCTTCAGCTCGGAGCGAACCGCCTTGTTGCGTGCATGTCGCTTCTCGGTCTGACGATTGCGCTTCTCTTGGGACTTGATATTGGCCATGCTGGACGAACCTCGTGAGGTGGTGGGAACGAGCGGTAACGATAACAGGAGAACGGCTCAACGGTACACTGAGCAGCCCCATCCCCGGATTCGACCTATGACCGCGCCATCGCGTATTCGCAACTTCTCCATCATCGCGCACATCGATCATGGCAAATCGACGCTCGCCGATCGTCTGCTCGAGCGAACCGGCGCGATCTCTGAGCGCGACATGAGGGAACAGGTTCTCGACGAGATGGACCTCGAGCGGGAGCGCGGGATCACGATCAAGGCCAATGCCGTGCGGATCGACTACATCGCCGCGTCCGGAGAAACGTACCAGCTCAATCTGATCGACACCCCCGGACACGTCGACTTCTCTTACGAGGTGTCCCGGAGCCTCGAAGCGTGCGAAGGTGCCGTCCTGGTTGTCGATGCATCCCAGGGTGTGGAGGCCCAGACGCTAGCGAACGCCTACATGGCGATCGAGGAGGGGTTGGAGATCATCCCGGTCGTCAACAAGATCGATCTCCCCGCCGCAGATCCGGATCGAGCGGCTGAGGAGCTCGCGGGCGTGCTCGGCGGCACACCCGACGAGGTCATCCGTGTTTCGGCGAAGACGGGTGCGGGGATCGACGAGCTGCTCGAAGCGATCATCGGGCGCCTCCCGCCGCCGGACGGTGATGAGGATGCGCCGCTTCGCGCACTCGTTTTCGATTCCTTCTACGACACCTACCGCGGTGTGGTCAGCCATGTCAGGATCGTCGACGGGAGTATCGCGACGAGGGATGCGATCCGCTTCATGGCGACGAACCTCGATGTCGATGCCGACGAGCTCGGGATACGACGACCGTCGAGCGAGACGGTCGAGAGTCTCGGAACCGGGGAGGTGGGGTATCTGATCACCGGGGTCAAGCAGATCGATCTCATTCGCGTCGGTGACACCGTCACGCACACTCGTAAGGAGACCGGCGGGGCGCTCCCCGGCTACCAGGAGCCGAAACCGATGGTGTTCTCCGGTCTTTTCCCGACCGATGGGGATGACTTCGAGCGGCTTCGCGAGGCACTTGACAAGCTCCGGTTGAACGACTCGTCGCTCGTCTTTCAAGCAGAGACAAGTCGGGCCCTCGGGTTCGGTTTCCGCGTCGGGTTCCTCGGACTCCTTCACATGGAGATCGTTCGCGAACGCCTCGAACGCGAGTACGACCTCGAACTCGTAGCGACGGCACCATCCGTCGCCTACCGCGCGAATCTCACGACCGGCGAGCAGGTCCCGGTTCGGAGTCCACAGGACCTTCCGGACGCAGCGGGGCTTGCGTCGATCGAGGAGCCGTACGTAAAGGTGATGATCATCACCCCTTCCGAGTTCATCGGGACGGTGATGGAGCTGGTTCAGCAGCGGCGCGGCGAGATGGGAGAGATGACGTACCTGTCGCCTGAGCGTGCCGAACTGCACTATCGGATGCCCCTGGCAGAGATCGTGTTCGACTTCTTCGATCAGCTCAAGACGCGGACTCGCGGCTATGCGTCGCTCGACTACGAACCAGACGACTACCAGGTGTCGGATCTCGTAAGAGTGAACATCCTGCTCAACGGACTCCCGGTTGATGCGTTCTCCACGATCGTTCATCGTGACAAGGCCTACGTCTACGGGAAGGCGATGGTCGGGCGACTCAGGGAGTTGATCCCACGGCAACTCTTCGACGTCCCGATACAGGCGGCGATCGGCACTCGCATCATCTCGCGCGAGACGATCAAAGCCAGGCGGAAGGACGTCACGGCGAAGTGCTACGGCGGCGACATCACGCGGAAGCGCAAGCTCCTCGAGCGCCAGAAAGAGGGGAAACGCCGGATGAAGATGGTCGGCCAGGTGGAGGTGCCGCAGGAGGCGTTCGTGGCGGCGTTGAAGCTGGAAACGTGAGTGAAGAGCTGCCAGTTGCCAGCTGCCAGCCGCCAGCAGGGCCCGATACCGGGTACCGGGTACCGGATACCGGATACCACGCCGAGCGTCCGGATTCCGCCGCACTGGCGGAGGAGGCGCGCTCTTGGCGCTCGGCGTACGTCCACATCCCTTTCTGTGCTCGGCGGTGTCCGTACTGCGATTTCGCCGTGGTGGCTGCCGACGAGGCAGGTGGTCTGGACACGGGACGCTACGTCGACGCACTGGTAGCAGAGATCAGCATGGAGCCTGATCCGTCAGCTGTGCATGCGGTCAATCTGGGTGGGGGGACACCGACACAGCTGCATCCCGATGACCTCGAACGGATCATCGTTGCAATCGACGGGCAGTTCGGAATCGCCGACGGTGCCGAGATCAGCATCGAAGCCAATCCGGAGGATTGGACCCTCGCCTACGCCGGGGACCTGCGACGCATCGGGATCAATCGGGTGTCCTTCGGCACGCAATCCTTCGATCCTGTTGTCCTGGAAGCGCTTGGTCGCCTCCACTCGCCTCGTGAAGCGTCGGAGGCGTTCGCAGCGGCTCGGACCGCCGGATTCTCCAACATCAACCTCGACCTCATATACGGAACGCCGGAAGAGACCGACCAGTCATGGAGGAGAACGGTCGAGCAAGCCATCGATCTCGAACCCGACCACGTCTCTGTCTATGCCCTCACCGTTGAGGGAGGAACGGCGCTGAGCCGAGCCGTTCTTGCCGGGGCACCCGAACCGGATCCCGATGATCAGGCCGACCGCTACGAGCACTTCGACGAGGTTGCCCGATCGGCGGGCCTCGTTCGATATGAGGTGTCCAATTGGGCCCGGCCCGGGCATGCCTGTCGATACAACCTCTCTACCTGGATGATGGGTGAATTCTCATCGTTCGGAACGGGCGCCCACGACTTCCGTAGCGGGGTCAGGGGTCGCAATATCCGTCGACTCGACGCATACCTCGACCAGGTCGAGGCGGGCAGTCGCCCCCGGTCCGGGAGTGAACGTCTTGGTGAGTTCGAGTCGGAACGCGAGCGGTTCATGGTGGGTCTCCGGCTCGCGTCGGGTGTCCGTCCGGGATCGATCGGTGGCCCTTTCGTGACCTCCGGCGAAGGTCGCCGACTCGTCGACGCCGGCGTGATCGACGTTCGAGATGGTCGCGTCGTGGTTCTCAAACCCTTGCTGACCGATCTCGTCGCGCGATCCGTCCTGTCAGTCTCGCCCGACGACTGCTAACTTCCACGGATGCTCGACGACCGGAAAGCTCGCGTTCTTCAGGCGCTCGTAGAGGAGTACATCCGCACCGGCGAACCGGTGAGTTCCCAGGTGATCCTCGAACGAAGCGATCTCGACGTGTCGTCTGCAACGATACGCAATGAAGTGGCGCGTCTCGAGTCGTACGGGTTCGTAGGCCAGCCGCACACGTCGTCGGGTCGAATTCCCACCCACCAGGGCTACCGCTACTACGTCGACCACTGCTCTCCGGCGCGCTTGCGGTCGGCAACCCACGACCGGATTCGCTCGTTCTTCGCCGACGTGCACAGCGAGGTGTCGCGCCTGCTGAAGGAGACGTCCGGCCTGGTTGCAGACATCACACACCTACCGGCCGTTGTCATCAGCCCGCAGGCCGAAGTGGATCGAATCCATGCTGTTCACCTCGTTCGGCTCGGTGCTTCCGCGGTTCTGGTGGTCACGATCGCAGAGACCGGTCAGGTGGCTCAGCACGTCGTCACGCTCGGTTTCGAGCCGACGGACGAGCAGATCGACGAAGCGGAGCGAGTCCTCGAGCGAGTGTACGCAGGTCGGGATCTCGACGAAGCGAACGGTGATCAGCGATTGAAGAGCGGTGACCTTCCGGACCTGGTCCGGCGGATCATCGATCCGGTGCATCACGAGATACAACGAGTCGAGGAGGGCGCGGCGCCGCAGCTCTTCATCGGCGGAACGAGCCAACTCGCCGGTCTTTGGGCTGATCTGGCGATCGTGCATCACATGCTCGATCTGCTCGAACGGGACAGCGATCTTCAGGCCATCCTCGGGGAATCGACCGAAGGTACGAGCGTCCGCATCGGCGAAGAGATCGGCGACACGCTCGATCTCGCCGTCGTCAGCACGTCGTTCGGGTCTCGCGGATCCGGACGCGTGGGAGTGATCGGTCCCATGCGAATGGACTATCGCCGCACGATCCGGGTGGTCGAGGAGATCGGCGAGAATCTCGAGGAGAGCTTTGGAGTGGAGCAGTGAAGGACTACTACGAAATCCTCGGCGTCGGTCGTGACGCCACGCCCGAGCAGATCAAGAAGGCGTTCCGACAGCTTGCACGGGACACACATCCCGACGCCAACCCGGACGATCCCGGGGCCGAGGCCCGCTTCCGGGAGATAGCCGAGGCCTACGAAGTTCTATCCGATCCTCAGCGCAAGGCCGGCTACGACCGCGGCGACGTCTACGGCGGTGGCGACCTGTTCTCGCAGTTCGGCGGTCTCGACGAGATACTCCAGCAGTTCTTCGGTGGCGGATTCGGTGGGTTCGGCGGCGGTGGGCGCCGTGCCGGCCCTCGACGCGGGAATGATGTCGGTTCGACGGTCTCCCTGACTCTGGCAGACGCCGCCGTCGGTGCGAGCCGTGAGATCGAGTTCCGCGCACCCGGCAGGTGTGATCGGTGTGATGGCGTAGGGGCAGAGCCCGGTCACGATCCCGTCACGTGTTCGACATGTCGTGGAGCCGGAAGCGTCCAGGTCGCCCGCGACTCGTTCCTCGGGCGGATCATGACGGTTGCGCCGTGCTCTCGGTGCGGCGGAAAGGGACAGACGATCGATCACCCGTGTACGCAGTGTGAGGGCGGCGGCCTTGTGACGGTGGATCGAACGGTCACGGTCGATATCCCCGCCGGTGTTGAAGACGGCACGCGACTCCGGTTGTCGGGGAAGGGTGGGGATGGGGAGCGAGGCGCACCAGCAGGCGACGTCTACGTGGAGATCGACATCGAGTCGGACGAGCGCTTCGACCGGATCGGCGACGAACTCCATCACCGCGTCGACATCGGGATCAGCGAAGCCGTCTTCGGCGTGAAGATCGAGGTTCCGGTTATCGATGGCGATCCGGAGAGCATCGACCTTCCCGCCGGAACACAACCCGAGACCGTGTACCGCCTCGCGAAGAAGGGGATGCCGAGGCTGCGTCGACGCGGTCGCGGCGACATGTTCGTTCACATCGGTGTGACGATCCCCACCGACCTGACCGATGAGCAGGAAGAGACGCTCCGGACCTACGCCGAACTCCGCGATGAACAGCCTGCGGATCGCAAGCGCGGCCTGTTCAGGCGATAGCCAGATTCGGTCTTGCGGGGTGCCGGCCCGGGGGCGTAGACTCCCTACTGAGAGCGTTCAGGGCAGCGCTCTGGGTATCAGGGAGGTATCGATGACCTCGTACAACGAGCGAGTGGGTGAGCGACTCCGATCGATCCGACGTCAACGTGGATTCTCACTCCAGGACGTGCAGAGCGATTCGGGTGGGGAGTTCAAAGCGGCCGTACTCGGGGCTTATGAGCGGGGCGAGCGAAGCATATCGGTCCCGCGACTGCATCGCCTCGCAGAGCACTACGGAGTGGCGATCGTTCAACTCCTGCCTCCGGAATCTGCGCCGGCGACCACCAGACCGAGCGCCGACAAGGTGACGATCGATCTCAGTCGCCTTGACCGTCTGGATGGTCCCGTGGGAGAGATCCTGGAACGGTTTCTCGCTTCGATCCAGGTCGAACGACAGGACTTCAACGGGAAGGTTCTCACGGTTCGGGCCGACGACGTGCGTCTCCTCGCCCGTCTCATCGGGGACGGAGACACCTTCTCCGAGCGACTTGACGAAGTTCGTGTTGCGAAACGTCCCTGATCCGTCTCGATACCGCCCCGCGGCTCGCAGCGCCAACCGCGGATAGAGCGATGCGGCTGTCGATGGTTTTGCGGATGCGGCCGATATACTCGTCATCACCCGATGGGCCCTGCTTCCGCATCCAAGTTCTCAGTCTGTGAAGGGCTTCTCCTGTGACCAGTACAACCACAAGCGACGTTCGTGTTCGTGTGCCGAGCAACCACCTCATGGTCGACTTGCTGGGCGAGCACGACGCGCACTTGCGGCGGGTGGAGGAAGCCTTCCCCCTGGCCCGGATCATCGCTCGGGGTAACGAGATCAACATCAGCGGACCGGACCACGAGGCCGATGCGGCGGGGACCGTTCTCGACGAGCTTCTGATCGTCGTGCAGGAGGGTCAGCAACTCGATGCCGATCGGGTCGCGCGCGTCATCGATCTCGTGAAAAGAGACGTGCCGAGTCCCTCCGGTATCTTCGCCGATTCGATCGCCGTTGGCCGTGGCCGCCACGTGAGGCCGAAGACGTTCGGCCAGAAGCGCTATGTCGATGCGATTCGAGACAACACGCTCGTGTTCGCCATCGGTCCGGCGGGAACCGGCAAAACCTACCTCGCGATGGCCTGTGCCATCGAATCTCTCGTGTCCGGAGCCGTGAAGAGGATCATCCTGAGCCGGCCCGCTGTGGAGGCGGGAGAGCGGCTCGGTTTCCTCCCCGGCGATCTTGCAGCGAAGGTCGATCCGTATCTGAGGCCTCTCTACGACGCCATGTACGAGATGCTCGGGCCTGAAGAGACCGCTCGTTTGATGGAGCGTGGAACCATCGAGATCGCTCCTCTCGCCTACATGAGAGGACGGACGCTCAACGACGCATTCGTCGTTCTCGACGAGGCGCAGAATACCACTCCGGAACAGATGAAGATGTTCCTGACCCGGCTCGGATTCAACTCGAAGATGCTCGTGACGGGGGACATCACCCAGGTCGATCTGGCCGCCGGCAGGGGGTCCGGCCTGAAGACGGTCGCCGGAATTCTTGCGGGGATCGACGGGATAGCGTTCGAAGAACTGACCGCGGATGACGTCGTGCGGCACCGGATCGTCGCGGCCATCGTGGAGGCATACCGCCGCTTCGAGGAGAAGCGATCGTGACGTTCAACCGTACGGCGCTCATCAACGCGGGGATCCTGGCGATCACCATGCTTCTGGTGTCGCTCATCCTCGTTGTCGGCACGGACACCGGCGCCGAGGCGCCACCCGAAGAGCTAGCGATCGGACAGCCATCGCCGGAGACGTTCATCGCCAACAGGTCGACGGATCCGATCGTCGATGAGGATGCGACCGAAGATGAGCAGCAGAAGGCACGCAACTCCGTCAGCACGAAGTACCGGAACGACAATGAGGCCACGCTGACCGTCATTCGCGAGGTGAACTCCTTCTTCACCGATCTCCGGGACGTTGCAATCGACGAGTCGTTGATTCCCGAGGAGGAAGAGACGACGACGTCGACAACGGTCGAAACGACGACCAGTTCGACCGTGGCCGGGGAGACGACGAGTTCAACGAGTTCGACGACCACCACCACGACCGAGCCACCGACAACGACGACCACCACGCTTCCGCGACGATCCATCGAAGAGCAGGAGCTGATGATGGGCGTGCGACATCCCACGCTTGCCCTGGCGATCTCGTCCTTCGTCACCCTCTACAACAACGATCTCGACCGTATCGCCGACGGAGAGGACTCCGTGTTTCCCGAGGTCGAGAAGGAGAGCCTTGAGATCGTCAACGAGGAGCTGACGAGGGGTATCAAGCCGTCCGATTTGACCGAGCGTCAGGATCTCTACCTCAATCCCTTGACCCGTCCGCCGATCTTCGTCATTGGACTGCCGATCGAAGAGCAGTCGATGGCACGCGAGGCGATAGCGCAGCTCGTCGGGTTCAGCCTCCAGGCGAACCTCCGCATCGATGATGAGGCAACCATCGCCGAGCGCGACGCCGCAGCAGCGGCTGTCGAGCCGGTGACGATCACATATCGCAACGGTGACACGATCGTCGAAGAGGGCCAGCCGATCACGAGCATCGAGTTCGAGGCGATCGCGCAGCTTGGTCTCTACGAGCCCGAGGTGATCGGCGGGACGTCCCGTGTGGCGATGGCTCTGTTCGGCATTCTTGCCGTGCTGTTGGCGGCGTTCTTCCTGTGGAGGATCGCTCCGGCACAGTGGTCGGAGCCGCGTCACATGGCGTTGCTGGGGATCCTGTTGGTGCTGGCTGCTTTGATGTCGCGGCTTCCTGCGATCATCGCCGTCGACAATCGGGCCCTCGGGTACCTGCTGCCTGCAGCGGCGATCGGTTTTCTTGCTGCCATCTTGTTCGATCCGCGTACGGCCGTTGTGCTGGCGATACCGATGGCGGGGTTCACGGCGTTGTCAACGGGCGACCTGGCATTCACGGTCTACGCCGGGATCGCGACCGTGGTGCCCGTGGCGTTCGTCTCCCGGGTCTCGTCGCGGCGACAGCTCCGGGTTGCCGTGTTGCTGTCGGCGATCACCGTCGCCCCCGTTGCCGCGATCCTCGAATGGGTGTTCGGAGACGGAAGTATCGCCATGTCGGCCGTGTGGGCATTCGCCGGCGCCGTGATCGCCGGACTCATCTCTCTCGGTCTCGTCTCGTTCCTCGAGAGTGCGTTCGGTGTCACCACAGCGCTCGGCCTTCTCGATCTGCTCGACCGCAACCACCCGGCCCTGCGTCTCATCGAGGAGCAGGCACCCGGGACGTTCAACCATTCGATGCTCGTCGGAGCCCTCGCAGGCCGAGCCGCTCGGGCGATCGACGCCGATCCGCTGCTCGCACAGGCTGCGGCCTGGTACCACGATCTCGGGAAGGTCGCCCTTCCGCAGTACTTCGTCGAGAACCAATTCGGGGTGTCCAATCCGCATGACACGCTTCCGCCCGAGGAGTCCGCGCAGATCATCCGTTCCCACGTCACCGAGGGGCTGAAGCTCGCGAAGCGCTACCGGCTCCCGGGAGACGTCACCGACGGGATCCGCATGCACCACGGAACGAGTTTGATGCGCTACTTCTATCACCGCGCCCTCGAGATCGACCCGGATGTCGATCCGGAGCTCTTCCGACACCACGGTGTCAAGCCGAGGCAGAAAGAGATGGCGATCGTCATGATCTCCGACGCCACCGAAGCCGCCGCCCGCGCCTACGCCCACAACGAGGACCCGACCGCCGACGGCCTCAAGAACGTGGTCGAGATGGTGGTTACCGAGAAGGTCGATGACGGCCAGCTTGACGAATCGCAGCTGACGTTCGGGGACCTTACGAGGATCAAGGCCGAGCTCGTACGGGCACTGATGGGCTACTACCACGCTCGTGTTCCATACCCCGGTTTCCCCGGTCCACAGGTCGTCGACGGTGCGGTCACTCCCGCGTTGCCGGCGACGAACGGCGCAGAAACCGGGACGAGCACCGTGAGCGAAGTCGACGATGATGATGACGATGATCCGTCCGACGAGGGGGATGGGTGAACGTCCTCTTCGCCGATGAACAGGACGAGCCGATCGTCACCGACGAGTTGCTCAGGCTTGCCGAATTCGTTCTCGAAGAGGAAGGCCTCGATTCAGAGACCGGAGTCTCCCTCGTGCTGATCGACGAAGCCGAGATGACGCAACTCAACGAGGCGCACATGGGGAAGCACGGCCCTACCGACGTCCTCTCGTTTCCGATCGAATCCGCCGTTCCGGGTGTGCCGCCGACGCGCTCTCCCGGTGGTCCGCCGCTCGAACTGGGCGACGTGTTCATCGCACCATCGGTTGTACGCGACAACGCCGAGCGATACGGAGCGCCGTTCGAGGATGAACTCTCGCTGATGGTCGTCCATGGGCTGCTGCATCTCCTGGGTTGGGATCACGAGGTCGAAGACGAAGCAGCCCGGATGGAGGCTCGAGAGAGCGAACTGATGGCCCGCGTCGGTAGGGTGAGACCGTGATCGCCACAGCGTTCGCCTTTTCCGCAGTGCTTGTTTTCCTCACAGCGATATTGCGCGCCGCCGGGGCGACGCTGGTACGAACACCGCGAGCCGATGCGCTCCACGACGCGGGGGAGGGGAATGTCAGAGCGCAAGTGGTCGCCGATCTTCTCGATGAACGGCAGAGGATCCAGCCTGCGCTCGGCACGGTCGTCACGACGCTGCTGATCCTGGCGGTGATCCCCGCGAGTTGGGCGATGGAACGGCTTCATTCTGAATGGGAACTATCGGGTTGGGCTCTTGCTCTCGCATTCATCGCGATGACATTGCTGATCGTCTTGCTTTCCGATCTCATCCCGCGAACGATCGGTCGATCCCGCTCCCGGGCGTTCGCCTACCGGTTCTCTCGGATCCTCAGAATCGCGATCCGGATCGGCGACGCGGCCAACGATCTCGTATCGGATGACGAGGAAGATGAAGATGACGAAGAGGACGATGACGACCGAGGGGAGCGCGAACTCATCTCGTCGATCATCGAGTTCGGAGACACGATCGTGCGCGAGGTCATGGTTCCGCGCACCGACATGGTGACCCTTCCCGCCGCTGCATCGTCCGACGATGCGGTCGACCTCGTTCTCGATGCAGGCCGGTCGAGGATCCCCCTCACGGGCGAGAACGTGGACGACATCGTCGGCCTGCTCTATGCCAGGGACCTCCTCACTCTCTACGACGAGGAGGCGCCGGCGCGCCCGGCGCGCGACCTCGCCCATGAGGCCTACTTCGTGCCGGAGACCAAGGCGATCTCGGAACTGCTTCGCGAGATGCAAGCGAAACAGAAGCACCTCGCCATCGTCGTCGACGAGTTCGGTGGCACCGCAGGTGTCGTCACGATCGAGGATCTCATCGAAGAGATCGTGGGCGAGATCGTCGACGAATACGACGACGAAGAACCCATGATGGTGCCGCTCGAATCGGGGGGCTATCTGGTCGACGCCCGGCTTGATGTTGACGATCTGGCCGACGTCCTGGACGTCGAGTTCCCCGACGAGGAGTGGGACACCGTCGGTGGCCTCGTCCTCGACCTCGCCGGGCGCGTCCCGGAGATCGGGGAGTCGTTCGAGTACGAGGGTGTGATCCTCACAGCGGAGGAAGTGCAGGGGCGTCGGGTGGCCAGGGTACGGGCGGCGAAACGATGACTCGTTCGGGTTTCATCTCGGTCGTTGGCAGGCCCAATGTGGGCAAGTCGACGCTGGTCAACGCACTTGTGGGGGAGAAGGTGGCGATCACATCACCGCGACCCCAGACGACCCGCAACACCATCCGGGGCGTCGCGACGAACGGTGACGTCCAGTTGGTCCTCGTCGATACGCCGGGCCTACACAAACCTCGCAATGTCCTCGGTGAACGTCTGAACAAGCTCGTCTACGGATCCATCGCCGAAGCGGATGCGGTTCTGTTCGTGCTGGATGCACAACAGCCCATCGGTCCCGGAGATCGGTTGATCGCCGAGCGTCTCACCGAGTCGGGCGCCCCGGTCGTGGCGGCCGTGAACAAGATCGACCGGGCATCGAATGAAGAGGTTCTCGCTCAGCTGGTCCGGGCGGGGGAGTGGGACTTCTCTGCCTACGTGCCGATCTCCGCGCTGAAGGGGGACGGTCTTGAGCCGCTCCGTGACGAACTCGAGGGACTCATGGCCGAGGGTCCGTTCTTCTTTCCTCCTCACATGCACAGCGACCAGCCCGACCGGCTCCTCGCTGCGGAACTCGTTCGCGAGAAGTTCCTGTCGCGCCTTCGCGAGGAGTTGCCGCACTCTCTCGCGGTCGTGGTCGATGACATCGAGGAGCGGGACAACGGTGTGCTGTACATCCCCGCATCGGTCTACATCGAGCGCCCGTCCCAGAAGGGTATGGTCATCGGCAAAGGCGGCGAATTGATCAAGACCGTCGGTGCCGAAGCCAGGGCAGAACTCGAACTCCTCTTCGGTGTCCCCGTCTTCCTCGACCTCCGGGTCAAGGTAGAGAAGGACTGGCAGCGGAAAGAAGACACACTGAACCGCATGGGGTTCTAGGAGCTGCCAGCTACCAGCTCCGAGCTACCAGCCAAGATCAAGAGGTTGTCCCTCTTGCTGGAAGCTCGGAGCTGGCGGCTGGTAGCTTGCGATGCAGTCTTCCCGGCTACATGACCCTTGCGCGGTACCCTGCACCCCATGGCTCTCTACAACGATCAGGGGATCGTGCTCCGGTCCTATTCGTTCGGCGAAGCCGACAAGATCATCATCTTGCTGAGCCCGAATCGCGGCAAGCTGCGGACCGTGGCCAAGGGCGTTCGGAAGACGAAGAGCCGATTCGGCGGTCGTCTCGAGACGCTCACCCACGTCGATCTGGTGCTTTACGAGGGGAAGAACCTGGACATGATCACCCAGGTCTCGATCATCGAGGCCTTTCCATCCCTGCGGGAGGATCTCGACCGGGTCGTCGCTGCCGGGACGATGATCGAGATCGCGGATATCGTTGCCCAGGAGGACGAACCGGCCCGACGGCTGTTCCTCTTGCTGCATCGCGGTCTCCGCGCCCTCGAGGAATCTGACCCGCATCCCGATCTTGTCACCGCCTACCTCCTCAAGGCTGCGGTGATCGTCGGCGTGGCTCCTGCACTCGAGCATTGCGCCGGGTGCGGGGCCAGAGAAGGTCTGACCCGCTTCAGCTTCGCTGCGGGAGGCGTGCTCTGCGATCGGTGCCGGACGCCCGGGTCATACGCTCTAAGGTCCGGTGTAGTCGAGTATCTGGCGTCTTTGGCGGGCGCCGACCTCTCCGCACTCCCCGACCCCGACCTGTCGATGAGTCGCGAAGCGATGGGGGTAACCCGCCGATTCATGGAGTACCACCTCGAACGGAAGCTCGATTCGATGGCCTTGATCGATGTCTGATCCGACAGTCCCCCTCGATCCGGAACGGATCCCGCGCCATGTCGCGATCATCATGGACGGCAACGGGAGGTGGGCGAACGCCCGCGGTCTCCACCGAACCGCGGGGCACGCTCGGGGCGAACCGGCCCTGTTCGATGTGGTCCACGGTGCGCTGGATCTCGGAATCGAATGGCTCACCGTCTACACGTTCTCCACGGAGAACTGGGGGCGGGATCCCGACGAGGTCGCGTTCCTCATGG